>CAYWNG010000891.1:0-2419 GCA_964458685.1 uncultured Pirellulaceae bacterium | reverse complement strand
TATGCGTACACTTACAACACTTTGGCTTATGATCCTTCTGAGCTGGAGCTGTCCGGCTCAAGAGCCTCAAGGCGATGCCACAGCTCCGCAAGATCCGCTGGGAGCAAGCTCGCAGTTGCCAGCCCTGATCCTCAAGTCATGGCCGCCAGCACCTCCTGCGTTCTTGTACGCAGCCAAAGCTCGCGCGGAGGTGCAAGTCAACTCGCGAACGATTGAGCAGACGATTCAATTGGATATCCGCGTTGTGCAAGGCAAAGGCGAAACGGTCAGCCTGGGATTGTCTGGCCCTGGAGATGTCGTCGATGTTCAAGGGGAGGGAATTGCATCTTGGGCTGTCCGCACAGTCGGGACACAGCGATTCTTGGATGTAATCGTGAAGTCCGATGGAAACGATAAGACAGCGACGATCAAGCTGCGAGCCGAGCTTCAAAAAATTCCCGCTCAAGTTGACTTGGCGCATTTAACAACCGGCAAAGCCCTTGGCTTCGACTCACAGATCACGATTCAATATTCTGATGGCGTTGCAGGAAAAGTGGTTGAGGCCACTGGATTCGCGCCGCTCATTTCGACTTCCAAGACAACTCGACTTCAGTCCGCCTCGGGGGGGCGGCTGACGTTGCAGCTCGATCGCCAAAGTTCGCTACCACCGGCGATCGAGCTGCTGAATACAACTCTAGAAGGTCAGGCTGATGCAACGGGAGATTCCGTCGCCTTCAAGTTGCATGGAACTGCGGTGGTTAACGAGGTTAACTCGAAGCTGCGCGTCCTTGCAGGCAACATCGCGCTAAGCAAACTGCCCGAGAGTGCTGATTATCGATTGGAGCTTGTAGTTACGGACACCGGACCAGTCTATGAGCTGACGTTTGCGAAGCTTGGCAAGTTCTCCGTCGATCTAGAGTTTGTCGCAGCGATTAAGGCACCCTCTGCAAACTCGCGTAGTATTGAATTCACTGTCGCCGCTGGTGCAATCGTGCCGCTGAAGCTGCAAGGAATCGCACCGGAAGTCAGCTTCTCTTCGGAGAATCAAGCTGTTGTGTTAATGCCCATCGATGGCGTGTGGCAAGGATTCTTGCCTGCTTCGGGTAAAGTCCATTTGCGATGGCAAGATTCAAAAGAGGAGGGCGTGGAAAGAAAGTTGTTCTTTACTACAGCCTCGATTGTCGACACTCGAGTTGGACCAGGACTGCTTAGCCAAGAACATCGAATTAACTACCAACTGTTGCAAGGTCAGATACGCACTTTAACGATCGCCATGCGTGGCCCTGGTGAGATTGTTAGCGTCGAAGGTGACAATATCGTGGGCTGGAAGGTCGTTGGCGAAGGCATCGAGCGAACGCTGGAGGTAACGTTGAATCAATTGATCAGCGGTTCTAGTCAATTGATCGTGCGCAGTCAAACGCCGCTTTCTGAGTTTCCCGTGCGAGTCGACGCTCTGACGCTTCAGCCGCAAGGAGCGATTCGCAGTTCGGGCCACCTTCGCATCTCGAGTTACGGTTCTGCTCGCGTTGAGCCAGTAGGGCTTCGAGGACTCAGTCAACTTGCTCCCGAACAGTTTCCAGGTGGAGCAATCACTTCGAGGCAGTTGTTCGTCTATCGGTTTCCGTCCGCGGACTATGCCTTTTCGATCGCCGCGGATCGCGTTGAGCCCGAAGTCAACGTGACACACTTGTTGATGTATCAAATTGGCGAGACGGATCGCATCATCGCCGCCGATATCGAACTGGATGTTCGCGAAGCGGCGATTCGCGAGTGGAATGTCAAAGTTCCAGCCGACTATTCCGTGGTCTCCGTCGTCGGCAACACCGTCAGCGACTATCTGGTAGCTGCCGATGCGGCTGAGGGAGTTCGCAACCTCAAAATTCTTTTCAGTCAAGATTTACTTGGTAGGCAACTGATCAATCTGCGGCTTGAAAAGAACGAAGCCGCCGTTGCTGGTGCTTGGACTTTGCCGAAACTGCAATTCACTGGTGCGAAGACGATTCGCGGAGATGTTGGGGTCATAGCTGCGGCAGGTTTCCGAGCTACATTGGCCAAGAGCGATCTGCTGGTTGAGAAACCGCTGTCCTACTTTCCAAAGTCTATTGCCAATCTGCAACAAGCGTTTCGCATTCGACAGCCCGAATGGTCTGCCACGATTCAAATTGATCCGATTGAACGTAGTGTCCAGTCCGATATGTTCCATCTCTATTCGCTCAGCCAAGGAACTGTGTTTGGTAGTGCGCTCATCAACTACACAGTGACAGGCGCTCCAGTCAGCCAGTGGCGATTGCAAGTCCCTGCTTCGTTAGAGAACGTTGCTGTCGATGGTCCTGAGATTCGCACTTGGCGGCGCGAGGGCGATGTGCTTGTTGTTTCACTTCAACGACCTGTGATGGGATCGTATACGTTGCTGGTTACCTTTGAAGATAAGCCAAGCGGC
>CAYWNG010000890.1:0-2422 GCA_964458685.1 uncultured Pirellulaceae bacterium | reverse complement strand
AGTTCATTGATATCCCGCAAGATCTGAATTCCGCTAGTTACGAACTTCTCGTGTTATGCTCGGAAATTGAGTTCTCAACGTTGAAGTCGATCACCGCAGAAGTCGAAGAGGCAGAGGAATCTTCCCATTTTGACGACCCCTTTGGTTCCTCTTTTGATGAATTCGACGATCGAGAATCGACACCGACTAAGAAAGAGGTCCATAATCCCGTCGAAAAGGTCCAGAAGGCTTGGCTCTTCACGTCCAAGGCATGGGAACTCTCTAAAGATCTGAAGGCTGACCACGACGAGCTATCCAAGCGGCTGTTGGTTCTGCTGGTGCAACTACCAATTGAAGATCGAGTGGCCTGGGTAGACAACGTTCGGACTCAAACCCCAGACGATTTTCGCAAACTGGCAGCTCATTCGCTTGAAACTTACGCCAGCTCATTCTTGAAGCGAGGGAAGGACGCTGAGCGTACGGCGGGACTGCAAGCCTGCGCGTTACTCGGTCAGTCGCTGGTTAAAGCATTCAGCTCCAGTGCGCAGAAGGATCCCGAAACTACATCGCAAGCTGCATCTCAAGCTACTTCGCAAGCAAGTGTGCCAGTCGATTGGCAAGCTTCGATGCTGCAACTGCTTACAACGCCCTGGCTCAATGAGCAGTACAAGCGTTTTGACGCTTCCAATCGGATCTATGCTGAAGGCGATAACATTCGCCCGAGTCCGTTGAGCACAGCATTGTTGCAAAGTTCGGCACCGAGTGAACTGTGGCTACGAGCCTTACCTCAGGACACTCAATTACTCGTTCAACGATTCCGCGGCAAGTTAGCGGCTATGGAGAAAGATCGGTCGCAGGTAATCGAAGCTGCGTTGTCGTTGAAAAAAGATAATCCTAAGCTGGCTCAGAAGATTGTCGACGAGTACATCGCATCATGCGCGTCGCGAGGACCTTCATTGGAGGAGCGACTCGACCAGACGATGAGACAGTATTCACACTACCCTCCGTCGCAACAAAGATACTATCGCAATCACTTTCGACGGCAAATGGCCAATGATTTAAATGGCGTGTCATTGACTCGTTCGCAGCAGACAGTGAACTTTACGAAGCTGAAGGAGGAGATTGCCAAGCTGAACGAACAGAACTTGCATCCCAGCGCAAATGCTATGGTGGCTGGATTCAAGACGGCTAGTTCGCCAGCCGAAGTCTATTCAAGCGAATCGCTTCAGTTTGTATTTGGGGATCTCGATTTGCTTTCTACCGAACTCTCCCTGGCAATTTGCCAACAAATGCAACTTGGACTTGCTGGTCAATGGCGTAACGGTGAAGTGCAGGAACAAGCTGGAACCAAACGAACCGAAAGGGAACTGGCTCTGGAATTGGTCCGCGGATACGACTTGGCAGCCAAGTTAGCGGAATCGATTACCGTTAAGTCGCCCCAGAACCTTGCCGCGAGTCTCGTTGCAGGAGCAATACGTTTTGATCAAGCCGAGTATCTGTATGGCTTAGGCTCAGACTTACCCGCCTATGTAGCTCTTCGTGACCGCGCGTTCGAGCATATCCAAGCCGCAGCGCAAATCTACGCCGAACAATTGGGACAAAGTAAAGCGGAGCCAAGCAGCTCCGTCTTTTTGACTTGGTTCCAGATGGCTTTAGGGGCGAGCAACCTTAGCGGGCTGAGTCTGCAATCGAACGCCCAGCCAGGCCAGTTGTTGCAATTGGGCAAAGCGCTTCGATCTCTACCAGGCCCGCTTCAGGACACGCACTTCGGTATGTTCGCGAAGGATGTCATCCAAGGTCTCCGGCAAGTCCCTGCTGAAATGAAACAGCGTTGCTTATCAGGACTCGTGGAAACGATCGGCGACCATCCGTCCGCGGACGCTGCGAAATCGGTTTTGGCTTACTATCAATCGTTGCTTTCTGAGGTCGAATTGCACTCTCAGATTGTCGGCAGTAGTACCGTCTCGAACGGAAAGCCATTTGGCTTGCAGTTGACGATGCGTTATTCGGCAGCGCTGGGGCGCGAGTCGGAGTACTTTACGGATCTGCTCGTGAAAGATGATCAGACCGACAATCAAGCTACCCTAGAAAAGGAGATTCGTGCAAAGCTAGCCGAGCACTTTAACATCCACGAAATTCGCTTCCATCCGTCGTCAGTGAAGCCTCGTCCCTACGGCCGCGCCAATTGGATGGAAACACCTCTGGCGTTTGTGCTGCTCAGCGCTAAGGATGCATCGATCGATACAGTCTCGCCATTGCAAGTCGATGTTACCTTTCGTGATGGACACGGAATCGTAAGGCTTCCCATTGTTTCTGAGAAGCTATTGATCGACGCGAGAAGCTCGCAAGCTGGAGATACTCCAATCTCGAATCTAGCGATCAAACAGATTCTGGACGCGCGTGACTCAACTCAAGGCAAAGTTCGATTAGAAGTCGTCGCTAC
>CAYWNG010000889.1:0-2427 GCA_964458685.1 uncultured Pirellulaceae bacterium | reverse complement strand
GATGTGCTCAACAAAGGATATGCGGACATGGTCGGTTTCGGACGCAAGTTCCTGGCCAATCCCGACTACCCTGCTCGTGTTGCTGCGAACGCCCCACTAAATGAAATCAGCGATCGACACACACTATTTGGTGGTAGCGGCGCCAGAGGCTATACCGACTATCCGTTTATGAAAGGTTGATTATGAAAGCCGTTGGATATATTCGCGCATTACCAATCGACGACTTCGATTCGTTGATCGATTTCGAGTTGGAAGTTCCAGTGCCCTCAGGTCGTGATTTGCTGGTTGCGGTCAAGGCGATCGCGGTGAATCCCGTGGATACCAAGGTCAGGGCATCCCGGGAGAGTCTGGATGCCAAGCCTCACGTCATCGGCTGGGATGCCGCTGGGATCGTTGAAGCGGTTGGGGAAGATGTATCTCTTTTTCGACCTGGGGATGAGGTATTTTATGCGGGCGACATCACTCGTCCCGGATGTAACTCGCAGTTCCAATTGATCGACGAACGTATTGTGGGGCGAAAACCAGCGTCGTTAACATTCTCACAAGCCGCAGCTCTTCCGTTGACTGCGATCACAGCCTATGAAGCGATCTTTGGTCGGCTTGGATTGAGCCCTGACGGACACAACGCAGGTGAATTGCTGTTGATCATCGGTGGTGCGGGAGGTGTTGGATCGGTTGGAATTCAACTGGCTAAGTTAGCCGGCCTGAAGGTGATAGCGACGGCATCGCGACCAGCTTCCGTGGAATGGGTACAAAAACTTGGAGCGGACTATGCGATCGATCATCGTCAACCTCTCCAGCCGCAAGTTGAAGCACTTGGTTTCAAGTATGCAGATCACATCGCCCTCTTTAACAATACCGACCTGCATTGGGAAGCAGTTACGAATCTTATTCGGCCACAAGGCAAAATTGTCGCCATTGTCGAAAACAAAGGCCCTCTCAAGCAAGAGCTCCTCAAGATGAAATCGGCAACGCTGGCGTGGGAGTTCATGTTCACACGCTCGATGTTTCAGACATCGGACATGATCAAGCAGCATGAGTTACTCAACAAGGTTGCTTGTTGGATTGACGAAGGTCGCCTGACAAGCACCATCAACGAGATCCTTGTACCTATCAATGCAGCCAATCTTCGTATGGCCCATCGCCAGATCGAGTCCGGTGCCAGTATTGGCAAGATTGTTCTCGAAGGTTGGCCATAGGCTCAAAAGCCCATTATTGCTTTGTTCTCACGAATTCGTTTAGTTCAGTAAAAATTGCCAAGTTTTTTGTTCACACCATTAAAGGGAGAAGAACCATGACATCGCGACGAACTTTTTTGAAAGCAGCCTCTACGACTACTGCCGCTGCTGTCATCGCACAGGCCTCACCCATCGCAACTTTCGCGCAGACCACGCCAAAGCCGAATGAAGGTTTTTGGCCTAATGGTGCCAGATTGGCCATTTCCATCTCGATGCAATTCGAAGCTGGCGCGCAACCAGAGGGTGCTGAAAGTCCATTTCCACCGCTTGATAAGCAGTATCCAGATCTGCCTGGTCGAAAATGGTTTGAGTACGGTTATAAAGAGGGCGTCCCTCGATTACTGGATTTGTGGGATCGCAAGAAAGTCAAAGTGACCTCCCATATGGTTGGTAAAGCCGTTGAGAAAAATCCCAAGCTTGCCAAAGAAATCGTCGAGCGAGGGCACGAAGCGGCTGCGCATGGCCACTCGTGGGCGCCTCAGTTTTCTATGACTCCCGAGCAGGAGCGCGCGGAGTATGAAGCGAATGTCAAGGCAATTCAAGAGGCAACAGGCACTCGCCCGGTCGGCTTCAATGCGTTCTGGATGCGCGGCACTCCCAGAACGCTTGAGATTCTTCAGGATCTTGGTTTCACCTATCACATCGACGACATCAGTCGCGACGAGCCCTTTACCGTTCAAGTCAAGGGAAAGCCATTCGTGGTGGTTCCTTATACGGTTGAGCACAACGACATCGTCTTGTTCGAGTCGCGACACTTTTCTGCTGCCCAATTCGCGCAAGAGCTCAAAGATGCGTTTGATGTGTTGTACGAGGAAGCCGCAAGTCGCCGAAGGATGCTGTCGATCAGCACCCACGATCGGATATGCGGCCATCCATCACGTGTCAAGGCAATGTCCGACTTCATTGACTATGCACAGAAACAAAAGGGTGTATGGTTCGCCCGGAAGGATGAAATTGCGAAATGGATCCTCGAATCGAATAATGCGATTCGCGAAAACTGATCCTCGCAATCATTCGACATACGTCAGGCCAAACAACAACCGCGACTGAGCGAGCCCAGTTGCGGTTGTTGTATTTCCATGATACGGCAAGTGGACCGGAGTCCAACGCGTTTACAGTTCGATCGCTTCAACCTCAGCGACGAATCGCTGGTTGTTGTCAGCTAGGAACGCACTGATCACGTTGAACA
>CAYWNG010000888.1:0-2433 GCA_964458685.1 uncultured Pirellulaceae bacterium | reverse complement strand
GTCGTATTGGCGATCAAACTGAACGTCTTTCCAATCCGAAAGGATGCTGCCTGCAACCGTGAACTTGGGATATCTGGCCATGAACGCAGCCGCCTCGGCCTGAGGATCAGAACAAAGCACAAGGATGCGGGATCTTTTCAAATTGTCAAAGTGAGCCAATTGAGCAAGTCCGAGTGCAACTTCCTGACCTAACTCTTCGAAACCGACGATGACGTAGAGTCCAACTTCATTATCTTCCTTCGGACGAATGCCTGGCTTGGTCAGCTCGCGTTGAACCAAGTCTCGAACTGCATTCTGCTGAGCGTTGAAGTGACGCATTTCGATATGCGAGAGTTTGACTTGTTGTTTGAAGTACTCCTTCTCCATCCAGCTTTGCATGTTCGAATCATAGACCTGCACATGACAGACCGCTTCTTCGTTGCGGAGTATCTTGCTTCTCAAGTATTGATAACATCGGCACCACCAAGGCGATTTTTTTGGATCGGCCAGTGCAGTAGATTTCTTGACCTGGCGGATCGAATAGGTGAGCAGATGGTGGCTAATCTCCAGGTTCTTTCGATCATCTCCAGCAACCACATAAATGGAAGAGATCGCATCAAAGGGAATCTTATCGTAGACTCGATCATCAAGTGCATCTCCGACGATGACCTGAGCGCCCAGTGCTTGAGCCCGCTCGATGTGGACCGAATCTTTATCTGACTCAATCGCAACGACTCGATGTCCTTCCGCCAGCAGATTGCGAATCAATCGCCGCCCAATTGTTCCCAGCCCAATCACCAAGGCGACTTTCTTCCTGCTGTGGAAACAATACAAACCTAGCCAAAACTCTCTACCAGCCCTCTCGCAAACGTAGGCAACAGTCTTGTAGGCCACGAAGTATGCAAAGAGACAGCCGAAGATTCGAGCCAGCGTGAAGTAGAACTTGGTTTCGGGCTGAACTTCGCCGTCATGCGGGCTCATATTCATGAGTGGCAACTGAGTCGCTTCGTAAAAGGCAGTAGAGTAGCGATCCCAGAATTGAAAATCTGGGTGTGCTGCAAGCCCTCCGGCAACGGCGAATGCAAAAGCCAAGAAAGCTAGTCCAATGCCGATGAAGACGGACTTCTCCGCCATCCACTGGGGTACGAGAAAGTGAATCAAGAATCCAATGCAGGCCAGTAAACCAACTAAGCCTAGAGAGCTAACGCCAAGTTGTGGCACCAAGAACAACACCAGCGAAATGGCAAACGCGACTCCCAAAGTCTTTCGGTAGCGTTGCTTCACGACAAACACTAGTGTGGCAACGACAATACTGAATATCGCAACACCCACATAGAACCAGGAGTCCACCGCTCCAGAGTTAACTGTGGCTTGCGAGGATACTGACTTATCTACAGAAGTGTTGGAGGTTGAGGATTGAGCCCCAGACTTGTCTACCTTCGGATTAACGACAGTCTCTTCGGATTGTTGAATGCTGACTGTGACTTTGGAATCGATGGAACTCTGCGTTCGAGTGGCAGAATCGCTTTGCAGCGAAGACGCGGCGAGGCAAACAAAACCAAGCAGGGCATAAAGAGCGATCATTATCTTTCCTAAGTCATTCATAGCTGTTAATCGCAACGCTTTGGGGCATAGTTGGATCTGGGGCCAGTGTTAAGGTGACACCAAAGATGATAATCACCAGGTGGCGGGTTTGTAGATAGTCGCCTTTCGCTCCGCGAAAGTAGCGATTTGTAGCTGATCCCGCCAAGGTTCAGGTCTTTATCAACGCCTGAACTCTCGCTACTTTTGCGGAGCAAAAGGTGACTATCATTTCTTCACAGCCTCTCCGCGAAAGTATGCGAGGCTGTTCTCTTCTCTAGGGTTGGGATAAATCCCTTGGTCGACTCGATATCGTAACGGAACGCTACTTTCGCGGAGCGAAAGGCGACTATTCTTGAATCGAATGGTTATTGCTTTGTTGACGCAACAAAAATACAATCCATTTGCTGGTGGTTTAGGTTCTGACGGAACGGATTCGTTCGAATTCCCGAGACGCAGGAAATCGGGTTAGAGGGCGGAAAAGGAATTCTGGCGAATCCCACTTCGAGGGAAAGAAAGGAACTCTGGCGAGTCCCACTACAGGAAACACACAATGAGAAACGTGAATCATATACCGCTCGATTTGATGCAAACCTTCATCAAGATCGTTGAGTTCGATGGGGATGCATCGGCGGCGGCGCGGGCGCTGGATATATCGCAGCCGACAATTTCAAAACGACTTACGGCGCTGAGACTAATCGTCGGGACCGAGGAAGGACGGCCGTGGTTGATCCTTAAGGGCAAGCGATGGTTGTTAACGCCGGCGGGTGAACGAGTGCGTGGTGTTGTCGCAGATCTGGTTCGGCAGTATGAGAAGGTCGAGCAGTTCATCGAAGAAGGCCAAAATGCGAAAGCGACGCTGGCGATCGCTTG
>CAYWNG010000887.1:910-2451 GCA_964458685.1 uncultured Pirellulaceae bacterium | reverse complement strand
TGACGGTGGCGATGTTCTCTTTGACCGCGTCGGTCTGACAGCAATAGTCCCATGGCGTTGGGCAGCCCTCTTCATCTGCGCAATAGGGCACTTTGGGATCGACGATCGTGAACGCAGCCAACCCGTCAACGAATGGCTTGGTTGAACCGCCAATAAGGCCGACCAATGTAACCTCTTGTCCATCTTCAACCTTCGCCCGAGCTTCTCCCACAGGCAGGGCGCCCGCTGGTTCAATCTGCACCAAATATGACGAAGTCGTTTGGGCTCCGCCGGTTGATGGCTTACTAGCGACTTTTGATTCGCAACCAATCAAACCCAATGCCAATACGATCAACGCGATGTGACTCAGAATTCTCATAACAACTCTCCCTAATTGAAAAACAATAAACCTAAACTGCCTTTAGACTAGCTGCGACTTCGGCTCGCAGCGCTTTCAATGCCGGGGGCAACGCACCCACGACACCCAATAACAAACCGACGCCGCAACCAATCAAAATGGCTACGCCGTCGATGCGTAACGTAAATGCCCCCATCGTAATTCTAACGGCCATGCCGTTGAATAAAGTCACTGCAACCACACCTGAAAACAATGAACCAGCAGATGCCAACAAAACACCTTCTTGGATCAAGCTCAACAGGATGGCTCTGCGACGGTAGCCGATCGCTTGTAGAGTCGCGATCTCGCGAACACGACCGGCGACTGCTCCGTACATCATGTTGAGTCCAGCGAAAACACCAGCTCCAGAAACCAACAGAACGACAAGCCACGCCAGCAACCGAACCGGTTTATAGTGTTGTTGCAAAGTCGCGTAGTAATCGGTTTCTCGCATCGCTCGCAGTTCTAAGTCGGTTCGTTCCTTGCAAAAAAGTTCAACTTCAGCCGGCGAACTGCCAGGCGACAACAACAGCGCGACCAAGCTAATATCTTGACGCTTACACACAGTTTGAAAATCAGATAATCGGCACCAAATCTCCGATTCATAGGCCGCGCCACCTGCGGCGAATCGACCACTGATGCGCCACTGTCGGCCTTCGAATTCAACGCTCTTACCAACGGTCAGTAACGCCTCGTCGCTTCCAAGTTTGGCAGCCACCAGCCGGCCTACCATCACTTCGCCTTCGCGTGGCCATTGGCCTTCGATCAATCGGACAGACCGTCGAACAAGCGGAGCGGCGAGAGTAACCCCGCGAACCAACCCAAGACCTCCATCATTGTTTTCGCTTTTAACGCGAGTTCCTGCATACAGCTCTGGCGATGCATGAGTGAGTCCAAATCGGTTTACCGTCCCGTCCACGCTTGCTGTAAGCAGCGCAGGAGTTCTGGCCGCGATCGATGAGTTCTCGATGTTCTCTTCCGAGTTGACGGAATAGACAAGTACAACATCTTCATCGCCGCTTACTGTCAATGATTGTTCCAATCCACGAATGAAGCCAACGACGACGAACACTAACATGACGACCGTTGCGAGGGCCATCATGGTCAACGCCGTGCGGACTGGCCGTCGAGCCAAGTTGCGTACACCATATTCCCAGGGAAGAAG
>CAYWNG010000887.1:0-900 GCA_964458685.1 uncultured Pirellulaceae bacterium | reverse complement strand
ACAATTAAAAACTGGTGGCTACAGAGAACACTGCGATAGGATTTGATCGAACCGACAGCGGTGCGTTCAAAACGGTTCAGAAGCTCAATTGGTCGGTGCGTATGGTGTTCACCGACGGCTCGATACGGCTCAGATCTGCCAAGATTGGTACGCTATGCGCGCACCGCGACCCGAGAAAATTGGTCCAGCGTGTATACCTTCAGCGGGGTCAGCAATCTCACTGACACCAAAGTGCAAATGCACCTCCACGTAAAGAGGAAGCATCCAAATCAATGCTGGACCTGGATCAGGCAATTCTGCACGACTCGCTAGAACCGCACCATCGCATATGCAACTCTTGCAACCGCACTCATTGCTCTCCTGTGACGGAGCTGGAGTAGACTTCGGAGCAGGAGTGGACTTCGGAGCGGGAGTCGAACTGGGAGTTGGCGTAGAACTAGCAGCTTCCTTGCAGTGTTCGCAGCACTCGCAGGTTGCGCAGCAGCTCACGGCACTCGACGTTGCATGCGTTTCACACGCAAGGCAACGGAGCGGGCATGTCAACAAATCGACGATCAAGAGTGCCACGAACAGGGGGTGTTTCATACGCTTTAAGGATAGCTCCCAAAAACGCGTGCCGCAACAAGAGCACCACTGCACACTTTCTAGAGATGGCACAATCACCAGAATCGGCCCAGAAAGAGGGGCGAAGGCTTAGACTGTCGCAATAGACTCGGGCTGAGTTCAATACCCCAGACGCTTCCACTGCTCGAGCACATGGTCTAAAGAAGGTAGCGGAGGAGGGATTCGAACCCCCGACACGCGGATTATGATTCAACGCAAAACACAGTAAAATTCACTTCTTTCCCTGAAGAAAACGAGGTTTATGCTCGCTTTCCACAATTCTCACTAATTGTACTC
>CAYWNG010000886.1:0-2455 GCA_964458685.1 uncultured Pirellulaceae bacterium | reverse complement strand
CGATGAACTTGCCGGTACCACTTGGGAATTTTGCGTTCCGTTGTAGCCAGCGTTCGAGACGGAGAAGTTCGCGTTAGTTGCAGCGTAGAGTGGATACTGCGCTTGAACGTCCTGCGAGGCTCCTACGGTAGCAATGACACCTGCAGTCAATGCTACATAGCTTGCCCGTTTTGCAACTGAGGCAATCGCGGAAATTCCGTTTCGAGTGAACAACAGGATTCTTCGCATGGCAATCCTCGGTTAGGCATCCTAGCTTGTTCTTGTCTGTTCCAAACCGTATGGCAGAGTCGAGACAAGAGTTGTTTGTTTCAAAGGGCGTGGTCTGGCTTAGTCGTTTATCGTCTCACACAGCGTCATACAAATGTCGCTGACTGCAAGGCTAGAAAAGACTTCGCCTATTTTGTTTGCAGTTCATCAATTACTGGATTCAACGTTGTCTTTCGAACTAACGACAGAATCTTTCGGGCTGTGTCTTCTGAGTCTACTGTGCCACTGACGACTAGTTGAGTTCCACGCGGTGTGATTCGAACTCGACTTCGTGGGTAAAGCTGTGCAACCGTCTGCGATACTTCGCTGGCAAGTGCAGCAGGATTGGTGGTCGTGGTGCTTTTCGGTGTGCCAACAACAACATGGTGAACTTGGACCTTACGTTGGCCGTCAACTTCCGAGATTACAGCAACGCGAGTCTCACCATCTTGCAAGCCAACCACCGTAAAGGATTTGGGTCCTGACTTGATGATTTGGCAAATTTCTTCATGTTCAACTGAAAGCGACTGAATGGTCTCGATCGTCTGGACGGCGAACGAGTCCTTGACGGCAACCTTATACTCTTTGCCATTGACGCCCTCACGACCAGCAACTGGAGTTTGCGTTGGTGTTGGAGCTGGTGTTTGAGCTGGTGGCTGCAGTTGGCTCGGAGCCGAGCTTTGAGTCGGTACAGCTTGTAGGGCTCGTGGTGCCGTCTGGGCTGGAGACTTCACCGGTACGCTCGTTAGCATCGGTACCAATGGCAATCGCGATGTTGCATTGCCAGTATCTGGTTTCGCTTCAACACTGCCAACTGTAGTAACTTCGCGTCGCGATGAAACAGCAGTTTGAACAGCCATATCAAAAGTCGGAGTTTCGTTTCGCTTTACCGATTCCCCGCTGGCCGTAACCAAACCACCGGATGACTGTGTTGCCATCTGCTGAGCGAGCGAGTTGGGCGATGGTACAGACAAAGGTAACGGATCCAGGGACTGGAGTTTTGTAGGCTCCTCGAAATCAGTTAAGCGACCGCCGTTGGATTCGGCAGTCTCCATAGTTCGTAGCGTCAACGACTGACGTGTGTTCAATAGCGATGGCTGAGGTGTTTCCTTAGCTGATGCAACAGACAGTTCCGAGCGATCCGACATGCTCATGCTGATCGGTTCGCTAGCTGGCTGATTTGCTTCAGGTTCATCGGCGACATCCATGCGAATGGTGTCAGTGAAACCGGTCTCCTGTTGTGGTTGCCGAGCGTTTGGCGTCGATGTAGCCGCGGATGCTGGTGTTGACTTGGCGGTCGCAGCTTGGCGAGTCGAAACCATCGAATTGACTAAGTCAGCCACCAAGCTCTCGCTTGCAGCGTCTGAGTCGCTATTTTCGTTGGTTTCGCTCGTTTCATTGGTATCGCTGAAGCTGGCTTCAACCGGCTTAGACAGTCGAGTCGCTCCTGCAACGATCACGTTCGAGTCGAGCGGCATCGCTGGTTTGGTTCCGATGGCCAACTGCATCGAAGGAGTTGGCGATAACGCTGGTGATGGAGCTTTGTATTCAGCAACTGCAGAAGCTACGTTACCCAGTGCTACGGCATCGGCTACGGGATGCTCGATCATTGCCTGAGCGGCATTGAGATCGGTGGGCATCAACGGTACTGCGACCGGCGGAAGCAACTGAGGCTGAGCAAGCGCCACAGGCTGCTCCAATGTCGGTAGCGTTGGCAACGCAGGCATCGGCATTGGTGACGAATTTGGCAACGAAGCAGGTAAAGCTGGTGGCGCGGCCACTGGTTTTGCTGTGGAGGAATAGCCCAGCAGTCGGATGATGACTTGCTTGCTGGACTGAGCCTTCGGAAACTGGCTGCGTTGCACTTGATTCAGTTGTACTTGATTGAGCTGTACATTGTTATTCGCGGCGTTATTCGCTGTTGGAAACGGATAGGCGGGTAGCTCTGGCATTTCCAGCGAGCTATTGACTGTGGACGCTCCGAATCCATTCCCAGTCCCTGTCCCATTCCCAGGTCCACGCATATCGTCCGCAAAAGCCCAAGACGCATTGCTGCCAAGAGCGATGCAGAGAGCGAGTCGGATTGCTCGTCGATTGAATTGAGACCTCTGGGTCTTGTTACTTCGAGTCATTCTTCGAAACCCTTGCCATGGAACCAAGTTGGAAGGCTTGGAAATGTCGTCCGCATCTTTTTTCTCCTGGCCACTTT
>CAYWNG010000885.1:0-2460 GCA_964458685.1 uncultured Pirellulaceae bacterium | reverse complement strand
CACAGGCGGGTGCTCAGGTCGGGTTGAATCAGTACCGCTTTCATTCATTTCTTCGAAGATCTTAGCGATGGATCTTTCAATGGGCCGTAACGGAAAGGAAGAGAGAAACAGAAGAGGCTTCGAATTGTATCACAATTCGGCCGGTAGATGGAGTTCCACGGAATTCCCATGTATGCGATATTCTGATGGTTCGATGAACCGGTTGCTAGACGTTGCTAGACCAGGATATCTTTAAGCGCTACACCATGAACATCGGTTAATCGATGTCGCGGCCTCCGAAGCGAAAAGTCAATCGCTCGTGGTTGACTCCTAAAAGATGTAGCATGGTGGCATGAAGGTCATGAATTTCAACGGGTAGACTCACTACTTTGGGAGGCTCTGACATGGTCGGCAAATTGCTTTTGATTTTCTTGATTTCGCAGGTTTCGTTGCGACCCGGGAACGGCATCATCTCCGACGCAAGAGGCGTCGGAGCTGTCAGGAATTTGTTGAACACCGAGTTAGCTGAAGAACTCCAGATACCCACCGAGACTGTTTCAAAGATTCGCGTTTTGCGGGATTCCCTTTCGTTCATCGAGCCTGATCCCGTTATTCAGAACGGCAAAGTCATGCCTGAATCAGTCGCAGCTACTGCGGATGCGATTGCTGAGCGAGAACTTGAATCCATGCTATCGAAGAGCGTGTTCCGCAATTACTCGAGATGGGCGGTAAAGTCGTATCTTTCTTCCGATCAATTGTCAGGCATGAAAGATCCAAGTAACAAAGAACTACGACTACTCTTGCTGCCAGGAGTTGTTGGCTATCTGGGTATTTCAGATGAAGGCTATGATGCATTAAAACTGTCCATTCAAGAGTTGGCCGCTCTCAGGATTGGCTGGTACTATCAGAGCATCGTTGATATCGAGTCTACGCCTGAGGCCAAACGGAAGTTGGATTATCTGCTTGGGCGCCCTTCGAAAGCCCACGGGAGTATGCCATGGGGGTTGGTGCCTGTAGTTCAACAAGCGGCCTATTCCGACCGTTCCGCTAATTCGATTTCAGAATTGCCCGACTGTGAGGCAGGACCGAGTTCCATTGAGTTCGTTTGCAACACTCCGGAATTCCCTATCAAGCCGCAGATTGCAGATGCTTTGCGTGCATTTCGAAATCAACTTCGAACAGAGTATACGATGCAAATTAGGCAGATTAAGGGTGAGGAGGCAGTGGACGACCTGAAATCGTTAAAAGCTGATCAATCTCGACGAGCAACATTGGAACTGAAGAAGGTGCTCAACAAAGAACAATGGATATTACTGAAACAGTGGTATTTTCGAAATCAGTTGAATCAGGGGCTTTCTCATTTTTTCTCGAACCGATGGGTTCTCGAGTATCTTGGTGATGACCTAAACGGCAGCGCCAAAATCAAGAACGATATTCAACAAATCGAAAGAGAACTTGTTGAGGCTACTCATAAAGCTCATCGTGAACTTTTTTTAGATTTCGTGAAAAAGCTCGACGACCAACAACGCAATCGACTCGCTAACTTGCTCGAGTTGCCTGCTCAATAGGATTTGCGCGACGCATAGACTAAAAGGACAGATGGCACAAGGCAACGCAGATTTTAGATCCTCAAAAGTGAGAGTTTTCAATCTCTGGTCTATACGAGGATATCTTTAAGCACGGCACCATGAACATCGGTCAGTCGATGGTCGCGGCCTCCGAAGCGAAAAGTCAATCGCTCGTGGTTGACTCCTAAAAGATGTAACATCGTGGCGTGGAGGTCGTGAATTTCAACTGGCTGGCTAATAGCTTTGTAACCGAACTCATCAGTCTCGCCATAGGTCATTCCGCCGCGCACTCCGCCACCAGCCATCCAAATGGAGAAGGCGTAGGGATTGTGGTCGCGACCATTTGAGCCCTGTGCAAAGGGTGTCCGACCAAACTCACCGGCCCACACTACTAACGTGCTGTCGAGCAAACCGCGTTTTTGTAAATCGTCTAGAAGCGCTGCGATCGGTTGATCGACCGCCAACGCATTGTCCTCATGCCCCTTCTTTAAGTTCGCATGTTGATCCCATCGATCATGGCCAACCGAAGGGCAAGTCAGTTCGATAAACCGGACTCCACGCTCGACCAATCTCCTCGCGAGCAGGCATTGGCGTGCGTAGATCGCTGTGGGCTTATTCGCATGATCGACGCCGTAGGCGCGTCGCGTCTCTTCGGTCTCTTCATTGAGGTTCGAAGCGGTTGGTACCGACTCTTGCATGCGATAAGCAAGTTCATAGTTGTGAATCGCACTTTCTATCGGATCAGCTTTAGCAGTCGCTTCAAGGAAACCAGCGTCTAGACTGCGCAGTAGATCTCTTCGTCGTCCGATTTGATCTGGCGATCGGGGCGAAGACTTTAAGTTGGCAATGGGGTCTCCCGTCGGCGCGAAGGTCGATCCTTGATAAGCGGCTGGCAAGAATCCACTGGCAAAGT
>CAYWNG010000884.1:0-2462 GCA_964458685.1 uncultured Pirellulaceae bacterium | reverse complement strand
GTTGTACTTGCACTGGGTCGAGCCCCATACTCTCGAATCGCAGCTTCTTAACTCGATCATTGATACGATCGGTGAGCCAGAAGTTCATCGTCGAGATCCCCGAGTCTTCGGAGTAGAGCTTGACGGCGCCGGATGCGGTCACATCCGCGGGGATCTCAAGAATCCCAGTGATTTGTTGGCTGCGAACTTGATTGGATAGCTCAAGCATCTTCGCTTCGTTGGCCTCGTCGGGATTGATCGACTGCAACAGAAAGCGAGTTCCTTTCGAAGAAGTTGGTGGACCACGGCGAGAAGCACTCTTGGCGTTGGTACCCTCAGCCTTGTCTTTTGAATCCGCAGTTCCAGCTCCAGTTGCAGTTCCAGGTTCAGTTCCAGGTCCACTTGCGTTTGAGCTTGCATCTGCAGCAGCCTCCGCCTCCTCTTGAGCTTTCTTGGCTTGTCCATCGACGAAAGCGTTGTTGGCTTCTGCGCTGGATTGCAGGAAGTCGTAGAGTTGCTTGCTGTGGTCGATGACGACCAGTTTCTTCTCTTCGATCGATCCGCGTTCTTGAAGTAGTTGCATCGCGATAATACCACCAAACATCAGTATGGGCATAATGCTGAGCGAAATCAAAAACGCTTTGGTTCCGACGATAGCTCGGAACTCGCGATTGGCAATGGTGAAAATCTTTTTCATCGGGAGTCCTATCTATGCTGCAGATTCGTTTTTGTTGGAGAGGATCGCTTGTCGAGCTTCGGGACCAGCGATCTGAACGAAGATGTCGTGGAGTGAGGGTCGCACAACTTCGTAGTACTCAACGTGTTCGGATTGAACTAAGTGTCGGAGCACTTCGCTTCCGCGCGAAGGGTCGGCCATACGAAACTCAAACAATCGCCCGCGTCGTTCGGGATCGACGATCAAGGAGTGGGACGGTAATGTCGCCTGTGGATCAGCCAGTCGCACACGTACTCGGTCGGCGGGATAGGCCGATTGAATTTCATCTAGCGTTCCATTGAGTACTTTTTTGCCGCGATAGATCATAAAGATATAGTCGCACATCTGTTCGGCCATATCCATGTCATGCGTTGAGAACACGATCGTAATGCCTGCCTTGCGGAGCTCAAGAACCGCCTCGCGAAGCACTTCCATGTTGACGGGATCAAGCCCCGAAAACGGCTCATCAAGAATCAACAACTGAGGCTGATGAATGACGGCTGAGATGAACTGAACTTTCTGTGCCATACCCTTCGACAGCGCATCGATCTTGCGATTCGCCCATGGTGTGGCTCCCATTTTTTCGAGCCAATCATGGATCATCGGCTTGGCATTTCGCACGCCCTTGAGCTTGGCATAGTAGTCCAGCAAATCAAGGACTTTCATCCGTTTGTACAAGCCACGTTCTTCGGGTAGATAGCCAACTCGATCATCGGCGACTGCCCCCTGAGGCTGACCCAACACGACGACACGCCCGGAATCGGGTTGATAGATTCGCAATATCATTCGCAGGGTCGTGGTTTTTCCAGAGCCGTTGGGGCCGATGAAGCCATAGATGCTGCCAGTCGGTACGGTCAAGCTAAGCGAGTCGACGGCCACCTGCGAGCGAAACGACTTGGTGACGTCAAATAGTTCGATTGCTGAAGTCATACGTGTACTTTGGATGGTGAAGAATGCTTTAGATTGTCAATCTGTGCTAGCCCGTTTTCGTAGTGGTCTCTTGGGCTTGCCTATTGGGCCAAGTTACCACAAATTTAAGGCGCAGCAGTTGTCCAGAAGCGAAAACGCTGGAGATTCAATCGCCAGTCGAACGAATTTTCGGCGGGGGTTATCCGCGGTTGTACTTTTCGACTCGAGTCGCAGCTTGGACCTGTGAATTCGGAAACGGGTTCTGAAAGTGCGCAGTATCTCCGAAGCTGATGTTAAGAGCTCGCGCGGCTTGAATGATCGAGCTGCCGGGGTCCACTGTCGAGAGTCTTTGAACGGCCTGCGCGATGGGAACACTGCTGATATTGGGGGGCTCGAAGCATACCATCTCGCCGAACCTTCCTTCCTCGATCAAGCGAACTGCATGAGCGCCATATTGCGTCGACAAACATCGATCAAAGTAGGTTGGTGATCCTCCGCGTTGAAGATGGCCCAACACAACACAGCGTGTTTCCGTGTTGAGTCGTTCTTGAACTTGATCAGCAACCCATTGTCCGATTCCTCCCAGTCGTATCTGCTGATGCTGGGCAACAGGAGCAAGCGTCACTTGGCCGCCGTCGGGCAGTTGAGCTCCTTCGGCAACAACGATCAAGGTGAACGGACGCCCCATAGCTTTGCGTTGAGTGATCTTCTCGCAAACGTTCTCAATCTTCCAAGGGATCTCGGGGATCAAGATAACGTCACCGCCACCAGCCAAGCCCGCATGAACGGCAATCCATCCCGTGTGACGCCCCATGACCTCCAGGACCATGACGCGTTCGTGACTGGCAGCCGTCGTGTG
>CAYWNG010000883.1:405-2463 GCA_964458685.1 uncultured Pirellulaceae bacterium | reverse complement strand
GATGGCCTTATCGGAACCTAGGCTCTTGACTGAGCGATTCTTGGCTTTAGTGGCGAAGGAATAGTCTACGGCATTTAGATCTGTCGGATCGTCGTTAACTCCTGGATTGGTTAACTCAAGAAAGCGATTCTTGTCGTTGTCCTTCACAACCCGAAATTGTGCGTACACAGGTAAGTGATCGGAGAAGCCAGCTCCGACTCCATCGATATACTCCCAAGAAATCGGCACGCGGCTACCTGCTTGCGCGTTGACGTTCTCAAGTGCTGCAGCATTAAAGCTATTGTCGACATACTGAACTCCATTGAAATCATAAAGTCCAGGAGTGATCATGATCTGCATGAGCGTGCCCCACTTCTCGTTGTAGACATCGCTTCCACGACGATTCTTGGGGACATCGTGCCAGAGATTGTAGAGCTTAGGACCGTTTGGCTTGCGGATCGCCAGTTCGTCTCCTTGGCTTCCAGCAACATCGTTCACAGCCGTCTTGGTCATCTTTGGATTCGACTTCGACTGGTTGTATTGCGAATTGAAGTCACCACCAATGACGATATCCGCGGAAGGATTTTCGCCAAGGATTTTATCGATGCGATCACGTAGAGTCTTCGCGTTGCCCAAGCGAATTTTCTCGTCGTCCAGATTCGACGCTCCAGACTTCCAGTGATTGTTAAAGGTGTATAGCTGATAAGGCCCGACAGTGTGGACTACTTCCAAAATACCTCGCGCACCATCTGTTTGATGCGTAATGGATTTTGCGATCGGGAATTGTGAGAAAGTCGCATTAACGTGCGCGACAGTTCTGCCCGTCGGGTCAGCTCGATACTCTCCAACAGACACATTGTAAGGAGCCAATCCGGCATCCTTCAACGACTTTAGAAGCAGAGCTTGCACGGGTAGGTCACGCACTTCAGGCGAAACAGTTCCTGAAAGCATTTGCTCAACTGTCGTGTTGCTGTATTGCTTCAGGAAATCTTGATAGTTCAGTGGGGAACTACCGGGAGTCTGATCTGCCTCGAACTCTTCGAACAAAACAATCTCAGGACCTTTGCCGTTGTTGAAGTTCGCCAAAATCTTGGTGATATTCTTCAGCTTGGTCAACAAATCTTTAGGTTGATATGTCTCGGGTTTGTAGTCGTCGTAAAGAGCGACACCATCTGCGTCGAACAGATTCTCAACGTTGTAAACGACGACCACAAACTTGTCGGAGGTAACCGCGTCTTGCTTAGACCAAGCCAAGCCTGCCAACGCAATCATGCCGAGCCAAACAGTAAGAAAACAACTAAGTCTTTTTGTAAAGGTCATTCCGTATTTCTCAATATAGTCACTCAAAGGCACGCGATAGCGCACACTATTCGAAACAAAACAGGTCAGCTCGACAAAGCCTAACCGATAGGATGGAGCGGCCTGAAAGGTGAGCCCGTTGCACCAAGCTTTGATTTACCGCCAAGCCAAAGCTGTATTCAACGGTCCACGCCCGCCAAACCAGCGACTAACTGAATTGCAGATCGTCCGCTGGGCCGTCAATCGGCGTGGATTATTCGAATTGCGGGGTGCGCATTAGTCAAGCCTTATGCGATCCCACTTCAGCACAGAAGACAGTGCTGAGCGTAACGAGCTAGGTAACCAACCCCTTGGTCACCATCATGAAGACATCCTCAAGAGTGGGTTCTGCATCATTAAAGCTGTGCATGGTGGCTCCGCCTTCAATTAGCTGTTCCATCACTTCAGCCAACTGTTCGTCGGTAGCTTCCATCTCAACCTCGACGCGATTTCCAGCAATTTCGATATCTCGAAGCTCAGGACGAGATCTCAGAATCGAAATACCAGCTTCGACATTCTGGTTGAAGCGAATGATAACCTGCCTGTTCTTTCGAATCTGTCGATAAACGCTGTCGATCGGACCGCTCATCAACAACTGTCCCCGTTCGATGATGCCAATCGACGAACAACAGTCGGCCAGCTCGGAAAGGATGTGCGAGCTGATCAAGACGGTCTTGCCCATCCGCCGAAGCTCTTTCAAAAGTGCTTTGACTTCGATTCTGGCGCGTGGATCCAAGCCGC
>CAYWNG010000883.1:0-395 GCA_964458685.1 uncultured Pirellulaceae bacterium | reverse complement strand
GATCATGCACTAGAGTTTTTGCGAGACACAAACGTTGCTTCATACCTCGCGACAGACCGTTGACAAAGTCGTCTCGCTTGTGCGCTAGATCCAAAAGTTCCAGCACGTCGAGAATGATTTGCTTGCGTTGGCTTCGTCCAATCTTGTAAGCCACAGCAAAGAAGTCCAAGAACTCCCATACCTTCATTCCATCATAGACCCCGAAGTCGTCAGGCATGTAGCCAATACTTCGACGCACAGCCATCGGGTCTTTGTTCACGCTATGACCGTTGACTGTGGCATCACCGCGCGAGGCCTTAAGAAGCGTTGCCAAGTAACGAATCGTCGTACTTTTTCCGGCACCGTTGGGACCGATGAACCCAAACATCTCACCAGCTTCAATCTTCAGGGACAGC
>CAYWNG010000882.1:0-2466 GCA_964458685.1 uncultured Pirellulaceae bacterium | reverse complement strand
CTGCATTCAAAAGCCGTTATTCCGCAGTTTTCGATCAGGCTAAATCTTGTTGCAATTAACGACTGACTTCAAATCCAAAGCAACCGGAGCCTAACGGCTGGCGGCTAGTATTCCAAAGCGGGAAGCTTTCTACAGCTTGCGGTTCAGTAGGCAGTCTAGCATTTGCGATTGTAGCTCGGGAGTCGCTGAAGCCAACATCTCGGGATTCCAAAGCTCGAACGCACCACCACTGACATTCGAGAATTGCACACCAGCTCGCTTCGCAATCAAGTAACCTGCGGCAACATCCCATACCTTTACGGACGACGCCCAATAAGAATCCAAACAACCCTCCGCCAAGTAGCAAAGATTCAGCGCGGCTGATCCTAACCTGCGCAGCGATTGGCTGCTTTCAAGCACACACAAGAATTGCTGAACGGCTTGATCATGCCTTGTGACACCCGGTGGAAAGCTACAGCAGGTCATTGCATGATCCAGACGAGTGCAACCGCTTGCGCGAATCGGCTTACCATCGCGAACGACGGGGCCGTCTTCAGTCGCCCAATACATCGATCCTGCCATCGGATCGTAGACAACGCCCAACTTGACATCGTCGCCTTCGACCAACGCGATTGAAACTGAAAAGCTCGGCAGTCGATG
Source organism: uncultured Pirellulaceae bacterium (assembly GCA_964458685.1). GTDB lineage: Bacteria > Planctomycetota > Planctomycetia > Pirellulales > Pirellulaceae > Aureliella. The sequence continues at coordinate 1,827 of CAYWNG010000882.1, read as the reverse complement.
CACAAAGTTCGCCGTGCCATCCAAAGGATCGACGATCCATGCCATCTTGCCACTAGCTTTAACCGATGCTTGAACCTCAGGCGTCGACTCTTCGCCCATAAAAGCGATCTGGGGAAAGCGACTGGTCAAAATCTGTTCGATGGTGCGTTGAGCAGCGATGTCTGCGTCCGTAACTAAATCTGACTTGCCCTTCTCGCGTACTTGGGCCTTGCCTAGATACTCCAGCAGGACTCGACCAGCCGACTTGGCCGCATCACAGGCGGACTCTAACGGACTTTGCACTTTCAACCTCGTTGCATAACAGGAATTTAGCCGCGCGGATGCGACCTAAGCAGAGTAGAGTATTCTACTCGTAAATCGGATAAAAGCAGCCGAAGGCCTTCTCACAGAACACGCCTGGATCGTTGTAACGATGGTTGCGGTCGAGCGAACTGACTTGAGCCATCTCAGAATCAGTTAATGCAAAGTCGTATAGGCTGATGTTCTCCGACAATCGCTCGATGCGACTTGTCTTGGGAATAGCCGCTGTACCACGCTGCACAGCCCAACGTAGAGCAATTTGTGCAGCGGACTTACCGTATTTTTCGGCTAGCTGAGTCACGATCGGTTCGTTCAAGACACTGTCGCTGTCAGTGGCCATCCCAAGCTCGACATACGAACCAGCGCCCAGAGGCGAAAAGGCCGTGTAGGCGATCTTCTCTTGGTTGCAGTATCGCAGAAGCTTTTCTTGCACGAGATACGGATGGGATTCGACTTGAAGCACTTCGGGTCGAATCGACGCATAGGACAACAAGTCTCGAATCAGCGCGGTACCGAAGTTACTGATGCCAATGTGCTTACACAATCCACTGCGTTGAAGCTCTTCCATGGCTCCCCAAGTCTCGCTGATCGGAACCGCATCCACTTCCATGCGAGGCGTGGCAGCGGTGGGATCATAGAACCATCCAGGCGGATAACGATGCTCGATGGGCACATGCTTCAGAGTGATTGGGAAGTGGACGAGGTAGAGATCCAGATAATCGAGCTGAAGATCCTTCAGCGTCTTTTCGATAGCTGGCCGCACATGCTCGGGGCGATGGTAAGTGTTCCATAGCTTGCTGGTCACCCACAAATCTTCGCGGCTACACAATCCCGCTGCGATCGATTGTCGAATTCCTTGACCGGCTTGGACTTCATTGCCATAGTCGCAAGCGGCATCCAAATGTCGATACCCGCAGCGAATTGCTGCCTCGATCATCGAAGCGGTTTTCTCCTGCGCGATCTTCCAAAGTCCCAACCCGACAGTCGGAAGCTGGCAACCCGAGCTCAATGGAATGGTTCGAAACGAATCGCTCATGTGTTTCTCTCTTGTGTCGAGTCAGCGAAAGCAGCGCGGTGAATCGGTGATCACCCCATCAAGAGCCAGAGCGTTCACGCATATTGCTCTAGAAATCTGACCCGCAGCTTCGATGGGCTCGGCATTTTACCGGTAGCCCTGGGAATTGACGAGAGTCGGCGAAGTCGCATGGAAGAATTTGCTGGTCTTGAAGTCGTACTGCATGGGCTACTGTCCAACTCGAAGCCCTAGTTTTGAAGTTGAGCTAATTGGATTTAAGGCCAAAGGCCCTTTGTTTCTTAGACACTTCTCGCTGATCGCCCGTAGCGATGTGCGACCGTCCCTCCCGCGAATCGGTTTAGTCTGCTTGAGAATCCTCAGCGCGCGGGAGGGTCCGGTTGTACGACTGTTCTGGCGATCAGCGACAAGTGTCGTTTTTTACGCGAATTAAGTACCCAGCCCGATGGGCTGGGCTATGTAAATTGCTGGGCCTTCGGCCCGAAATCCCAGAA
>CAYWNG010000881.1:996-2475 GCA_964458685.1 uncultured Pirellulaceae bacterium | reverse complement strand
CGTTCTCCAACAAGGCTAGGAAGCTCAAATCCGTTTTGGAATTCTCACGCTACTGCTGGTCGTTTTTGCCGCAGCAGTTACAACAACTGTACTGTTGAATCCCACCCGAACTGTTCAGCTCTGGGTTTCAATTCTCTCGTCTTTGTCGCTACTAGCATCCATTGCTCTCGCGCTTGGCTCCACTGGAAAGCGGCGAATTCAATTTGCTAGCTTCGGCATTCTCTCTGCCGTCTTCTACTTCGGGCTTGGGTTTAAACAATTGCCATTCTCTTTTGCGTCCGCCCTTTCGCGCAATGTTCTCGAGCGAGCAATCGAGAGCACGAAACCTTCTGCAGCTCCAGATGGTTCGTTGATTTACCTCGCTGAGGATGGGAGATACATGATCAGGCGGGTGGGGAAGGACTTTGAACCAATTGCAAAGAGCGAGCTTGAAGAAAACGGACTCATTGACTATGCCTATACAGACATGACTGCTCGATCATCGGATGCTCTGGAAGGTATCTACGACGATGTTGTAGCACTCTGTCTTGGGTTGCTAGGATTTGTTCTATCCGGATTCGCCTATGACCGTCGAATCCTACAGGACCAACGAGAGCATTGAGGCGTTGGAGAACCACGGAATGCACCCAAGTCGCGTTGGCCAGTTCACTTTGCTAAACTAGATCACTCACGCGACTGGGTGATTCCAATCGTTATTTGCTGCAGGTGTGTGACTCATGGAGGCGAATGACTCCGCAACTCTGACGCTGGGAACGCCGTCAGTGAATTTGCGATTCGACTGGCTCGAATACGACGGCGATGACTGCTTTGGACAGCACAGAATCACATACAATGGCACTGATGGGGCGAAAACGTTCAACTTTGGAGCCTGTGCCACTCTCTGCATACGAAAACTCGAATCGCTCCTCAGCAACAAAACAGGATCGGTCGGATTTGGCTTTCGTATTCCAGAGGTCATCTACTATGACATTGATCGGACTGATGATTCACTGAAACTCCATATCTACTCCGAGGAACTTGCACTCGATGCCAAAATGCAGGTAGACTTGGCTGATGTTGCTTTCGATAAACCTTATCAGCGGTACTACAGTAGCAAATAACAATCGCATGCAACGGAGTCGGCGGTCGGGCCGATTTTGAAATCAACGTCGCTCGCGCCGACCCGCTGATGCGTAGCGTTCGTCCTTCGCAACACCCTATCTGAACGCCCTCCCCCCACCACTTGATCAAACAGCCACCTTCAGATGAGCCAAACTACCCCTTGGAGAGATCGCACCAATGACAGACAAGCTTACACCGGGCACTAAACTAATTCGCGGCCAAAGCGTCGCCTCAACTGACGGTCGATTCACTTTGATCTTCCAAGGGGATAGCAATTTGGTCCTCTACCGCAATGGAATAGGATCAATGTGGGCGACGATGACAAACGGCTCCGACGCAGACACCGTGTGGATGCAAGGCGATGGTAATCTAGTTCTC
>CAYWNG010000881.1:0-986 GCA_964458685.1 uncultured Pirellulaceae bacterium | reverse complement strand
CAAATCGGGAACGCCGATTTGGGCGTCAGGAACCGCAGGATCACCTGGTGCATCTCTCTTCGTTCAAAGTGACGGAAACGTCGTTATCTACAGCAAGGATGGCGTGGCATTGTGGTTTACAGGCACTAACGCGAATCTTTGGCGACTAAACCCGGGCGGACGGCTTCGAAAGGGCGACAGTCTTCGTTCTACTGATGGGCGTTTTGAGCTTGTCTTACAATCCGACGGAAACCTCGTGCTATATTGCCTTGGCATTGGTGCCCTCTGGGATACACGAACACCCGGTCGGGATGTCAACGACGTCATTATGCAGGGTGATGGGAATTTAGTAATGTATGGCCCATCTGGTGCGATTTGGAATTCAGCAACCGACAATAATCCTGGCGCTTTTCTGTCGCTTCAAAACGACGGTAATCTCGTGATCTACCGCGATACTACTGCGCTTTGGCATACGGGAACTGACATCGAACGACAGTTTGTGGAGATCTTCGATCAAATGCCCGAGACTTTCTTGCAGTCTGCGTGCGCTGAGTGTGGCATTCAGGTAACAGTTTACGCCGGTGTTGGAGCGGTTGGGGGTGCAAAGGCCGCAGCAATCGCCGCAGGAGCTAAGGCTGCCTCGAGCAAGGAATGTCGTGAATGCCTTCTAAAGAAAGCCGAAGACTTCAGTCGAGCCATGGACGAAGCTGCGAAGAATGTCCATGAGGCGGCAGTGAAGCAACAGAAGATTGAAGAAGCGCGGGAAGCAAGAGAGTTCTTGGATAGAATTGATCGTTCCAGTCATGACTGCGATCGTTGGGAGAGGAACCGTGAGCGAATTGAACGGACAGCTTGACGCTACTCCCCCCAGGGACGAACAATTGCGTGAACCGGAGCGGCGGATCACACTGAACTTGAAATTGAAGTCAACTGCCGCCGCCCGGTTACGCTAGTCGTTATGCCCTATGACAGATGAAGATCGCGTTGAACGGTTAACGTTAATACTT
>CAYWNG010000880.1:0-2481 GCA_964458685.1 uncultured Pirellulaceae bacterium | reverse complement strand
GATAATAGACTCGTTCGACGCGAGGATGTTCGCTGAGGAACTCTGCAACAGCTTGTCCATTCTCGTTGTGACGTTGCATCCGAAGCTCGAAGGTCTTCAATCCGCGCTGTAGCAGGTAAAGATTATGAGGCGAACTAATTCCGCCCATGATTCCTCGGAGCCCCCGCACTTCCTCCATCTTTTCTGCTGAGCCCACGATGACACCGGCGAGCAGATCATTGTGCCCGGCCAAGTATTTCGTAGCCGAATGCAGTACGTAGTCCACGCCAAACTCTAGAGGGCGAACGTTGTAGGGTGTTGCCAGAGTCGCATCGATCAGCGTCTCGACTCCATGAGCCTTACCCAAGGCGACAAACTGTTCGAGATCGATGCAAGTCAAATGCGGATTCGTCGGCGACTCGCTAACCAACATCTTGGTTCGCTTGTTGATCGCTGCTTCCATGGCAGCAAAATCACCCGTGGGAACTTGATGCGTTACGACACCAAATCGCGACAAGTGTTTGTAACAGAACTCGCGACTGCGATGATAACATTGATCGAAGAAGACGATCTCGTCCCCCGAGCTCAGCTTGGACATCAGCAAGCCCACGATCGCCGCCATGCCGCTGGCATACACCAGCGCGGACTCGCCGGAATCCAGCGCAGCCAACTTACGCTCGACAACCTTTTCATTCGGGTTGCCATAGCGACCATACTCCTCGCGCGGCTCGTCGTTCTCGATGAAGTCGATGATCGATTGCGAATCTTCGAACGTATAGGTCGAAGCCGTAACGATCGAATCGGTGATTGCATCGCTGGGCTTCTGCCGCTGTTCGCCGGCGTGAACGCTGAGTGTTGAAGCGCCCAGTTGAGACTGATCCAGCGACACGGATCGAGGAGTGGCTGGTTGTTCGGACTTGTTTTTTTCAGGTGTTGTCATTGTTGTTCGAAGACTCATATGCAGCGTCCTTGTTACAGGTTTGTGCAACGTGAGCGCAACAAAAAAAGCCGCAACCCACGCGTCATGGATTGCGGCTGTTAGCAGCTTCTTTGAATGAGCTTCAGCCGCTCAGCAGGTGAGAGGTCGTTCACTCAAGTGGCTCTTTAGCAGTGTAAGGCTGCAAGCGGCCGCAAATCCCGGATCGCGATCAGTCTAATCGTCCCTGCTGCTTGTGGCAAGACTTAAGCATCTTTTGGAGAGAGCTTTAGGCCAGTCAAACCGGGCTCGAACCCATCAAAAACCCTGAAAACGGCACAGCTTACTACGCCGACTTACTACGCCGACCTAGTCGTCCGCGTCGCTGGCGTCCTTGATCACAAACCTCGCGCGCAGTCGAGCAACCTCGGTGGCTAGCCCCGCCGATGAAACCGACCGAAGGACTTCCTGAAAATCCTTATAAGCAGCCGGAGCTTCGTCCTTGGGATACTTGCGACAGTTGGTCAAAATGTCCGATCGATCCATCGATTCATCAATCGACTGTTGATCCAATTCGCGAATCGCCCGCTTGCGTCCCAACATTCGGCCCGCACCGTGGTTCACGCTGAAGCAACTGATCGCCGCACCGGGATCAGCAACCATCACGCTTGAGCCAGCCTCGGGATTTCCAGGAAGCAAAATGGGGTGTCCTACCGATTCAAAGGGAGTACCCTTCAATTCGTGATGCCCTGCCGGGATCGCTCGCGTCGCACCTTTGCGATGCACCCAGGAGAGGCTTCCATCAACCACTTCTTGCCGAGCAATGTTATGGCTGATGAAGTAAACCAAATGCCCAGTTACACCAGGAAACACTTCTTGAAATGCGTCCAACACAAGTGCGTTGATCAACATGTGATTGACCGTCGCGAAGTTAGCTCCCAAGGCCATGTCATCCAAGTACGCATCTGCTTCTGGCGTTCCCAACGGCGCGTAGACCAGCTCGCGATCGCCGCCCGGTAGTGGAATGTCCCATTGTGCAAACTTGTTCTGCAACGACTTGAACTGCCCACTAGCCAAGTTGTGTCCAATTCCTCGCGATCCGCAGTGTGACAAAAATGCAACGCCTCTGTCGGTCAATCGAAAGACCTTCGCAGCCTCTCGAGCGCGTTCACTTTCGCCAACATGTACAACTTCGCATTCGCCGAAGTGGTTGCCTCCACCGTAAGAACCTAACTGTGAAACTTTATCTCCGAAATCGCGGAAAGTCTTTTGAGCCAAGTGCCAATCCAAACGTTCCTGCAAGCTGTCCGCGGTTCCATCATGCCCGCGATGAAAGGCGTCTTCGCAACGATCCGCCCACTCAACGGGAATTCCCAGTTGCTCGCAGACCTCTTTCGAAGCACCATAAACGACCGCTTGGCGGCCCACATCAACATTCACGTGACGGCTCTTTCGACAGCTACGCTGACCACGACCAGCTCCCGTTGGCGTACGCTCGCAGATGGCATCGATCAGCGCACGACGAACCGGACGATCCACAATGGCATCTTCGGGCAAGTCCAACTGCAGGAGGCTCATCGAGCACT
>CAYWNG010000879.1:0-2486 GCA_964458685.1 uncultured Pirellulaceae bacterium | reverse complement strand
CAGTAGTGCTGGACATTCGCGAGAAGGTCAGTAAGTGGTGGATCAACGGCGGGACCAACGAACAAGGTCTGTTGGGCTTAGCCATGCACCCGAAGTTCAAAGAGAACGGACAGTTCTTTGTTTGCTACACGCTTCTCTCTGATGATCGCACGATCGTTTCGCGATTTAAGACGCTCAAGGATAACCCACTTAAAGCCGACCCAGCTTCGGAAGAGGTGATCTTTGAACTGTCTCAGCCTTTTAAGAATCACAATGGCGGAGCGATTGAATTTGGTCCAGACGGATTTCTTTACATCGCGATGGGCGATGGAGGCTTCCGAAACGATCCACATGCCAACGGCGAAAACTTGGAATCGAATCTTGGAAAGATTCTTCGCATCGATGTCGATGGAGCTGCTGACGGAAAGAAGTATCGCATTCCATCGGACAACCCATTCGTAAGTGTTCCTGGTGCTCAGCCTGAGATCTTTGCGTTCGGTCTACGAAATCCCTGGCGCATTGCTTTTGACAAGGCGACTGGAAAGCTCTGGTGCGGTGACGTTGGCCAAGAGTTGTGGGAAGAGATCGACATTATCGAAAAGGGTGGCAACTACGGTTGGAGCAGCCGCGAAGGCAGCAAGCCGTTTTGGAATCGCAACTCACACGAAAAGTTTCCACCGAAGGAACCCGTTTGGGAGTATGACCACGGTGTTGGTAAGAGTATTACAGGTGGTCGCGTCTATCGAAGCTCGCGAGTCCCACAGCTAAACGGAAAGTACTTGTACGCTGACTACGTAAGTGGAGGCGTGTGGGCTCTTACGTATGATCAAGCTGCTGGTAAAGCGACTCGCAATGAAGAGATCGCCGCTGGTGGTATTCCCGTAGTGGCTTTTGGTGAAGACGAAAGTGGCGAAGTTTTCTACGCAACCGACAACGGTCACGCGAAGTGTATTTTTAAGTTCGAGTCGCAGTAAGGTGCTGTGACCCCGCAAAGCTTCAACGATTGAATAACCGCCAGTCAATTCGCTGGCGGTGTTTTCTAATCTGGTTATCCGATCAAGCTTTGTGATTTTTGATTTCAATTTTGGAGAGATTCACGTGATTATTGGTGTTCCTGCAGAGATCAAGTCCGATGAGTATCGCGTGGCAATGTTGCCAGTCGGCGTTGAAGAGCTGACTTCGCGAGGCCATCAAGTGGTTGTGCAAGCGGGAGCCGGATTGGGCTCAGGCTTAGCTGACCACGCTTATTTGCAGGCCGGAGCCAAGATGGTCTCCAACATTGAAGACGTTTATGCAAGCGCTCAATTGATCGTCAAAGTGAAGGAGCCTCAGCCCAATGAGTACCCTCTAATCCGCGCCGATCATACGCTGTTCACCTACTTTCACTTTGCTGCCAGCCGCGACCTGACGGACGCGATGTTGCAGTCGGGTGCGACCTGTCTTGCTTACGAAACATTGGAAGACCAACAAGGACGCTTGTGCTTGTTGACTCCGATGAGCGAAGTGGCTGGGCGGATGAGCATTCAAGAGGGTGCTAAGTATCTCGAGCGACCGCAAATGGGTCGCGGAATTCTGCTCGGTGGCGTTCCGGGCGTTGCTCCAGCTCACATTACGATCCTTGGAGGTGGTGTAGTGGGAGCCAACGCAGCGCGGATTGCGGCTGGGTTCCAAGCCGACGTAGCGATTCTAGACGTAAACATGGATCGACTTCGTTATCTGGATGACGTGATGCCGCCTAACGTCAACGCACTCTTTAGCGATAGACATACGATTCGCGAAGAACTGCGATTGGCGGACTTGGTGATTGGTTCGGTCTTGATTCGTGGAGCCAAGGCACCGCACTTGGCTTCTCGCGAAGATCTGAAGTTGATGAAGCCAGGTTCGGTGATCATTGACGTGGCTATCGACCAAGGTGGTTGCTTCGAAACTAGCCGGCCGACCACGCACAAAGATCCGACCTACCTTGTGGATGATGTCTTGCACTACTGCGTGACAAACATGCCAGGAGCCGTGGGGCGAACGAGTACCTTTGCGTTGTGCAACGTGACTCTGCCTTGGGTATTGCGTTTGGTATCGATGGGAGTTGAACGATCGCTCAAAGAGTGTACCGCTCTGCGAACGGCGGCTAACATCGTCAATCATCAAGTGACCAATCGTCCCGTTGCCGATACGTTTGGTCTGCCTTACGCTTCGATGGCTTAATCGACTGAATTGTTGGACTATGAATCAGCCTGCACTGAGTGCTCAATGGGTCGGCGACGAGCACGGATATTTGCGTTTGCTGGATCAGACTCTTTTGCCATCGCGGCAAGTCATGTTGGACTGCCGCGATGTCGAGACGGTTTGGGAAGCGATCAAGATGCTGCGAGTTCGTGGTGCGCCAGCGATTGGAATTGCGGCGGCTTATGGTGTTCTGCTAGCTCGCGTCGATGGTAATTCTGCCAACCTCACGCTCGCTGAGCAAGTCAACGATCAAGTCGCCGCCTATCGCCAAGCCGCGGACTATC
>CAYWNG010000878.1:0-2492 GCA_964458685.1 uncultured Pirellulaceae bacterium | reverse complement strand
TACTGAGTAATTGCTTGGTGATAACGATCGGCAATTTCGACGGGGTCTACAAACAGCGATGGACCACCTTCCAAGTCGACAAAGCGAGTCGGCCGTTGAAAGTTGAAGCTAACCTCTTCGGGATCCAACAAGTGGAACGCTGCGACGTCGTGTTTACGGAATCGCAAGTGCTCGAAGCAGTCGCGTAAGATCATCGGCTCCATAAAGAGATCCGAGAGAATCACAACGAGCGCGCGTTGTCGGACTGTTTCTGCAATCTCATGCAGGACGGCTGGGAGTCCAGATTCGCCTTGAGGTTTGGCGACGTCCAGTTGATCGAACAGATTTGAGAGGTGAGCTGGATTTCGTCGCGGTGGAACCTGCTGCACGATGCCTTCAGCCACGCATGACATACCCACGGCATCGCCTTGCCCGATAGCCACGTAAGCTAGCGCCGCGGCGACTCGCTGAGCGTATTGAAACTTGGTTCCGCCGATCGAAGGCATGCCCATCGATCCGCTGGTATCGACAACCAACACCATTCGTAGATTGGTGTCAGCCTCGAACTCCTTCACATAAAAGCGATCGGAGCGGCCGTACGTTCGCCAATCCAAGCGTCGCAAGTCGTCGCCCGGGACGTACTTTCGATACTCGGCGAATTCAACACTCGCCCCGCGGTGTGGGCTGCTGTGACGACCCGACACGTTCCCCAACATCGCCTTACGCGCTACCAAAGGTAACGCGCTAAGCTGCGCGAGGACGGCCGGATCGATAAAGCTTCTTTGCTGACGTTCTGTTGTCATCAAGTATCCGGCGTCTCTTGAACCAATCGCTGGATGATATCCTTGGAGCCAACCTTCTCGGCTTGAGCCGCGAAAGTGGTGATGATACGGTGCGTTAGAACTGCCGAAGCGACCGCTTTGACATCTTCCAGTCGAACCATGTAGCTGCCATACAGAGCCGCACGAGCCTTGGCACCCAAGATCAAGTTCTGGACAGCTCGAGGACCGGCTCCCCAAGAAACCAAAGGCTTGAGCCACGCTGGAGCTGTTTCACCTGCGGGCCGAGTTCGTCGAACGAGACGGGCTGCGTAGGTGTAGATGTGATCAGGCACTGGAACGCGTCGGACCAAGTGTTGGTGCGCGATGATCTCAGAGGCAGACATCACATGTTCCAAGTCAGGCAGAGCGTCGCCGGTGGTTGTCTTGGCGATCTGAATCTCTTCCTCTTCGTTCGGATAGTCCAACTCGATCAGCGACATAAAGCGGTCCAGTTGAGCTTCAGGCAATGGATAGGTGCCTTCTTGTTCAACAGGGTTCTGTGTCGCGAGAACCATGAAGGGCGACTCAAGATGGAACTCTTTGCCGAGCACCGTCACGCGTTGCTCTTGCATCGCTTCCAACATCGCGGCTTGCGTCTTTGGTGGAGCGCGGTTGATTTCGTCGGCTAAGACGATGTTTGCAAAGACGGGTCCGGGTACGAATTGAAATTCGCGACGACCGGTCTCGCTTTCCTGCAAAATGTCCGTCCCAGTAATGTCCATAGGCATTAGGTCGGGAGTGAATTGAATGCGGCTGAATTTCAAAGACATGGTCTCAGCCAACTTGCTAACCAGCAGAGTTTTGGCTAGTCCAGGAACGCCCATCAGGAGAGCGTGTCGGCGAGCAAAGAGGCAAATTGCTAGCTGTTCGATTGTGTCTCGCTGGCCAACAATGACCTTGCCAAGTTCGTTGACCAATTTTCCATAGGTCGCTCGTAAATGGTCAATTGCTTGTACATCATCACCGCTAAGAGAGGCCGTCGTGGTTCCAGAGCTCATAGTTGTCGAATAATTCCTAGTTGATCTGAATGTAACCCGTTCCGATTCGGTAGCACCGCAAAAAACTAATCCAAGACAGCAGTTGAGAAATCACTCGCAAATGCCGAATACAGATTGAACTTCGCTGCCGCCAGAAGTCGGGGAGCCCTCATTATAGACAGGCTCTATTGCATTTTCTCTCGGCAACATGCTAATTTGCCAACCTATTTTGAAGGCTGACGATTTCCTTTGTTTTGCCCAGCCGGTACCTTTTGATTTGCAGGCTAGGGGCGTAAAAGGCCACGAAAACCAATATTATGCACTCAGTTGATCTGTTAGATGAGGCTTTGGACTTGGCTCGAGCCAGTGGATTCGAGGTTCGGCAGTGGCTGGGCGAGTCCGGCGGCGGTGCCTGCCGGATCGGCTCGAAATGGGTGCTGTTCGTCAATCTTTCGTTGACTGCCGAAGAGCAATTGCAGGGGCTGATAGCGTCGCTCCGTCGGACCGGACAGGAGTTCGATCTGACTCACTGTAGCACCAAACTACAGCGATTATTGGATGGAAGCCGAGCCAAGCAAAGCGTCGTTACTGCAGCAACAACCATCAAGCTGTAGAGCCACTTTTTTCAGCCAGCCTCGTTACAGCGCTTCTATCCGGCCTATATCTTCCGGCCTCATCTTACATCCAACCGACAAAACGCATCGCTTTGACGCAA
>CAYWNG010000877.1:0-2498 GCA_964458685.1 uncultured Pirellulaceae bacterium | reverse complement strand
GCGGCAACCGAGTGATTTTGCTCGCTATGTGACAGTAGTAGATCTTCCATCGCAACAAGAACCAGGACTCGAAACCATGACTCCATGGCAAAAGAAGAAACTCATTCGAACGAACGCTGGAATATGGGCGATTGCAATACTTGCATCATTCATCTTGCCTCTAATTGCCGACTCGTTGTCATCCGGATCTGCGAAGCTTCTTCAGGTACTTTGCTTCGCCCTACCGCTTATCATCGGGATGGTGATTTCGACCGTTGCGATCAATAACTCCATCCCAGAAGCGGCAACGGAATGACGGTTCTACCGACTTTGACCTGATCGAAACGATCGTAACAACGAACGCTAAGTCTCGATGCCAATTGACTTCGCGCCATGCGTATTGAAGGACAGCGCATCAATAGAGTCGGATAACGCCTTAAGGATAGGAATAATCGAATCGCAACTATGCTTCATTGTGGACTCTTTGCCTAGATGAAACACTGACTCCGCAACCTGGATGCCCAACACCCCTAGACGAGGCCGCTAGAAACCAGCAAAAATTAGACGAACAAAGCATTGGACCGAAGTGCTCGATCGAGCGTCTTTGACTTGCGTAGAGTTTTCTCCTTGCACTCGGTCAATGCAGCCGTTAATTGGCTCAATGAATGCGAATTGACGTTACAGACCTGTTTGATGACTTGTTTGCTATAGCGACGATCGCCTACTCGAGATTTCGCTTCATTCCAACAAAAGACGAATGGGCAAAATTGGATGAATGGGATGCTTTTTGCGCGAGTCTGAGCGACTCATTTTTTGTAAGTCTTGTTGCGAACCGGGCTAATGAGTTAACTGGGCAAAAGCTGGAGGCCGCTGAAGTAAAACGACGAATCATCACTCGACATGAAATGGGAGTGGACGGTAAAAGCGGCTTCAATCTTCCGTATGAATATCCGCTGTTTTTTCATTCCTTCAAACGTCCATGTGCATTTGCTGGAAAGCTGACCACCGAAGGTAGCTCACGTATCTACCCCTCTCTTTTCAGGCCCAAGCACTCCCTTACGCTCTTTTTGGGAAAGCTTCCGGAATATGAGTTCTTTATAGACCGGGTTCCACACAATCCAAAGAGCGATTCTCCGAAACTCTATTGCTGTACACACGGTTATGAAACAATGTTCTCGGGAACTGTCACAAAGTTCTACGAAGTGCAAGACAATTGGATTCTGCGTGAGATCACGCTCGGTGACCGATTATCACGACACACACTAGTTACACCTTGGTGGCAACCGACCGAGCATCTTGTTAAGATCGACAGAGAGCTTTTCCAAAACATGTGGGATCTAGCTCAAACCGATAATGCCAAATAACAATCCATAAGACCGCAGTGGCCCGTCATCGGCAATCGACTCTAAAAGCACCCCTTGCGGCCACTCAGTGAATGGTCGCGTTTGGCGATTTCAAGAAAATGTGATGCTAGATCCTAGTGACATTGGCCTAATCGACTCGGACACTGATCCGCCGCCACGCGAGTGCAAACTTACTGTTATGGATGACGGTAAACACATCGTAATCCCAATAACGCAGCCTTCGTCTGTTGTCGTCTTCTTATTGACGCTGGTCTTATTCGCACTTGGAACTCCGCTGTGTTTCGTCATTTACGAGTCTGCCCAGAAACAACCTGGAATGGACGGTGCATCGATACTGCCAATGCTGATCATCGCCTGGACGGTTGGAGTCTTTGGACCCGCGGCCTATCTCTTATTCTGGCCGACCGGAATGCTTCGCCCAGATCACTGGTTACGATTCGACCGCGAACTTCATGTGCTATCGATTCGAGGTGGATGGACGATTCTTGACTACCGGTCCATCGTCTGCTTGCTGGCTGTGACGGACCTTCGAAAAAAGCAAACAGAATTCCAGGTGGTCTCATATTCTTCGTCTGGCATCGAGAAACACTTCGTCGCTAGTTGCCGGATGACTAATCCGGAACATGCGTTTGGTGATACGCTTGAAAGGTTTGGTAGTCTATGCAAACTTAAAACTTGCTACGCGACAATTAGCCATGAAGGTATGATCAATCAGAAGTGCGTAGGCGACGAAGAAAGCGATCCACCCAAGTCGCCGATCAGCCGCCAGTTTGAATCATAGTTTTTCGCGGCGACTGGGTGATCGCCAGCGTTCGCTGACAAGGCAATGATAATCGCATGGGCCATTACATCCGCATTTTGTCGCCAACTGAAAAGATCGCCTCAACAGCGCGCATCAGGATAGCCATTGCCAAAGGCAAACTGGACGCCACACTAACCGTGGAGTGTGGTGACGAGAAAGAATGGACGCAGTTAAGTCTCGCCGATAAGGACGGCAACGCAATTGCTAACGTTGAGCGTGATGCAATGTCTTCGAACTCCCTCGTCTCCGAAGAGATCATGGCGTTCCTTGAAGATTCTGACGCACAAAGGGATTAGTCACTGAAGTTGCGGAGTTCCTCCGCGAGAAACATCAGTTAGGACGAACCGTGATCT
>CAYWNG010000876.1:0-2499 GCA_964458685.1 uncultured Pirellulaceae bacterium | reverse complement strand
CGAAAGCCGATCGGCGCCCTGTTGTACATCTTTACAGTGGTGGTGATCTTCTGGGCTATCTTCCATCAGAACGGAAACGTGCTCACCGCTTGGGCCGAAAGCAATACCGCTCGACAAGTTCCCGCAGCAATTGAACCCACGTTAAAGGAGTTCGGCTTTGTGGAATCGGTAGAAGCTCCCACTGTAGCCACAGAGACGGAGGCTACTGCAACGGAAGGCACAGAGAAGAAGGTACACCCTTATCTAGCCAACCTTCCCAAGGAACAATGGCCAGCTAGCGGAAGCAATCTGAGTTTGGTGAATACCGAACTCTTCCAATCGCTCAATCCGATGTTTGTGGTGTTGTTCACTCCGCTGCTGGTCGCATTTCTTGGCGCCTTGAAACGCAAAGGCAAAGAGCCTTCAACTCCAGCAAAGATCGCTCTTGGTTTGGCAATTACTGGACTGTCAACGCTTGTGATGATTGCGGCTGTAACCGTTAGTGGCAATGGAGAGACGAAGGTCTCAGCAGCTTGGCTGTTTGGAACCTACGCCATTATCACGATCGGCGAGCTGTTCCTCAGTCCGATGGGACTATCCATGGTCTCGAAACTCAGCCCACCACGATTGACCGCGCTAATGATGGGCGGATGGTTCCTCTCAACATCCATCGGCAATAAGCTCAGTGGCGTCTTGGGCCACTTAGGGTCTGAAAACGAAAACAAGAGTGTTGTTTTTTGGATCAACTTCGGTGGGGCAATGTTCTCGGCCTTGCTGTTGTTTATCTTTGTTAAACGCATTCGAGAAGTAATGGGTGAAAAGAGCGGCAACTCGTAAATGTTGGCTGTTCTGCTGCGTCGCTTAAGGCTTGGCTCTAGTATTTGATAAAGGAAGAGTATTTTGAGTTTGACAACATCGCAGGTCGCTGAATTGGAGAAGATTCAGAACTTCGAGGGCAAGTATCCGCTGCAATTGTGGAGCTTGTTCATGATCGAAATGTGGGAGCGATTTTGCTTCTACGGAATGCGAGGGATGTTAACTGTCTTCATGGTCCGCGAACTGTCTCTGCTGGACACGCAAGCTAACCTGCAATACGGAGCGATCCAAGCGTTCGTCTATGCGTTCACCTTCATCGGTGGATTGTTCGCTGACAAAATCCTTGGACTACGCAAATCGCTGGTCTGGGGAGCACTGCTGATGATCATCGGCGGGTTCACCATCGCAGCCGCGCCAAAGCAACTGTTCTACCTCGGTATCTGTTTCTCAATTGTAGGCACGGGCTTTTTTAAGCCAAACGTCTCCTCAATGGTCGGTCAACTCTACAAAGAAGGCGATAGTAGGCGAGATGCAGGCTTCAGCCTGTTCTATGCGGGTATCAACCTAGGCGCGATGCTAGGTGGAATCTTGATGGTCTGGGTGGGTATCGAACAATCGTGGAATCTCGCGTTCGCACTTGTCGGGGTGGTGATGATTATCAGCCTAATTACGTTGTGGTTCACCAAGAGTTCGCTGGGCCCAATTGGTCTTTCACCCATAACAGAATCAAGCCCGCTGTTGGCAAAGAAGTCGGCACTCGAATGGGCAACGTACGGCGGTTCGATCGCTGTTATCCCCTTGATCTATCTGTTGGTAACCAACACAACCTACACTGACTGGGTGATGTACATCTCTGGTCCTCTGGCACTGTCGTATGTTTGCTACGAGATGACCAAGTACGACGCAGCCACGGTCAAAAAACTGATCGCTGCGATTGTGTTCATCATCTTCTCGGTCTTCTTCTGGGCCTTCTTCGAGCAAAGCGGTGGATCGTTGGCTCTGTTCGCGGACTACAACTTGAACGACTCGCTTTTGGGCATCAATATCCTGCCCAACGTTGTCAACAATAGCGCCAACTCGCTATTCATCATTATCTTCGCCGCGCCGTTAGGCTTGGTTTGGGTTTGGCTTGCTAATCGAAAACTGGAACCCGATTCGGTGGTAAAGTTCGGCTTGGGCTTCTTGTTGCTGGCTCTAGGTTTTTTCGTTTTCTACTACACAGTCCATTTCGCCGATAAAGAAACTGGCAAGACATCGCTAAACGTCTTTACGGTCGGATATCTGGTAGTGACATTCGCCGAGCTATGCTTGTCGCCGATCGGCTTGTCCTTGATGACCAAGCTCTCGCCTCAACCGATGCAAGGCCTAATGATGGGCATGTGGTTCTTGGCTAGCGCTTACGGTCAGTACATAGCCGGATTGCTAGGGGCTGGAATGAGCGTTGCAGACAAAGAAGCACCAGCCATGGAAAAGCTGGTGTCATACACCAGTGGCTACTACCAGCTTGCCATATACGCAGCGGTACTTGGAGTTGTGCTCATCGCCATCTCGCCGTTGGTGCGCAAGTTGATGGGAGCCGTTCGGTAGTAGGGGGTGCTTTTTTGAACTCGCACACTAACGCTTTTCGAAGTTGCGATTTTAGGCACGAAGTGCCGACATATCCTATGCCGGGGCTGACAAGCCCCGGTTTTGAGGCCGCTGGAG
>CAYWNG010000875.1:0-2500 GCA_964458685.1 uncultured Pirellulaceae bacterium | reverse complement strand
GTGGAAAAAGTCCCAGAGGACGTTACAAAAATCCGTCCGTCCAATTGCTTAGTTTAGGGAGGGGTAAGGTGTGGAATTAGACACCATTGCAGACTTTCGACTAGCGGAGCGTGCATTCAATGAGGGATGGGACGTACCGAAGGAAACCTGTCAGTCAGTTGTGGCGAAAGCGACGGAGCGTGCGACTTGTGGTGATCCAGAGATTGAAGATAAGGCGGGAAAGCTCTTGTTGGCCGTCGCTAAGTTTAACCATCAAGTGCATGTAGCGGAGCAGAAACGCATTGCCGAAGAACATGCTAGAAAGCTTCAACTCATCGAGCTTGCTGTCAAGCTCGGCATTGCTCGGAATGACGGTAGCGGACTTGGAAACCTTGATAGCAGCCAGCCCGCAAGCATCGGCACCAGAGGCACAGCGGCTACTTAATCCAGGCAAGTTCGACGAGAAGACTTACGACCGAGAACGCAAAGCGAAGCAGCGGGCATCTGGCAGGGAGCTTTACATTCCAGTGCCAAAGAATATTCCTTTGCGCCTGGAGTGCTTAGCGAATCACGAACTGCTCTTGCAAACATACTTCCCAGAGAACTACGACGAGCCGTTCACAGAGGACAGACGGGCAATGCTTGGTTCGATTCGGCACGCTGCGGTAAACGGCGGTGACCAATCGATTGCAGCTTCACGCGGAGAAGGAAAAACGACGTTGGCTATGGACGGTGCTTTCTGCTTAATGCTGGCTTCCTTGACATTCTTTCCGGTTGTAATCGGCAAGAACCAAGACGCAGCGTCTGACGAGCTAAAGGCACTTCGGGAGCGAATCACAGCTAGCGAACGTTTTATTGAAGACTTCCCAGAAATTGGAATACCACTTGAGGCGGTTGGTGCATCTACGGCCAATGCTCGGCTTCAGACAGTCGGTGGTAAGTACGTTCGAATGCACTTAGGCGTAAAGTGCTTTGCGTTGCCTAACATCTCAAAAGAACAACTACCCCACTGGCCGGCAGGACTGGAGCCAGTTTCGCGCGGGCAAGTGATGGGCGCGCTCGGCATCGATGGGCGTATTCGTGGTTTCAAGTTTCGCGGCTATCGTCCGACGTTGGCACTCATTGACGACATCGAGGATGCGGAAACGTGTGAGTCGGATAAGGAAATCGAGAAGAACGAAAAGAAGATCGAAAAGGACATTGCCGGTCTAGGACGATCATCGAAGCGTATTGCTCGCGTGATGCTTTGCACGATCCAGAACCGCAAGTGTATTGCCTACGTCTACACGGACCCAAAGCAAAAGCCTTCGTGGCGTGGTAAGCGATACCGTAAGATGATTAAGCCGCCTAGTCGAATGGACTTGGTGGAGCAGTATATCGACCTGCGGAGAATGCGAGCGGAAGACGACCCAGACGCGCGGGTGGCATTTGCGTTTTGGAAAGAGCATCGCGACGAGATCGAGTCAGACTGCGTTATCTCCAATCCGTACAGCTACAACAAAGAGCGGCACTCAGACGGCGAACCGCTGGAGTTGTCGGCTATCCAGTCGTATTACAACCGAGTAGCAGACTTTGGACAGTTAGCAGTTTCAACGGAAGTGGACAACGACCCACCAGAGGAAGTTGGACCGCAAAGCCAAGGTCTGACAGCGGCTATCGTCGCTTCTCGCAACTCTGGGCTATCCAAGCTTCAGCTGCCAGCCAACACGACCGCGTTGACGGCAGCTATCGACTTGGGGCAATACTACTGTCACTGGGCGGTTGTCGCATGGTGGCACGGCGCTGGTGGCTGCGTAGTGGACTATGGGTTTGTTTCTGTCTTGGGGGCAGAGAAAAACCAAGGTTTGAACGCTTCGGAGCTGCTCATCTATCAAGCCTTGCTCAACTGGCGGGACGAGATACAAAACAAAGTTTACACGGATGCTACGGGAACTATCCGGAAGCTGGATCGCGTGTTTGTAGACTCTGGCGATTTCACCAATGCAGCTTACGAGTTTTGCCGACAGGTACGCGGTCCGTTCTTTCCGAGTAAAGGAATGTCGCCATTCCACGCTAAGACCAAGAGCACCGAGACGCTGAAAGCTGGGACCGACGTTTACGCTCAATACCAGCACGAGGAAAAGGTTTGGCTCCACCATCTGAACACGGACTATTGGAAGTCATTTGTTCACGAACGCTTTTTAACGCCAACGTTTGACGAACAGAACATGCTTCGGCGTGGTTCGTTGTCTTTGTACCATTCTTATCGCGGCCACACGATGTATAGCAACCACATAGCGGCTGAGCAGTACATGACCGAGTTCAAGGAAGGCAAAGGCGAAAAGAAGTTTTGGCATAAGGTTGGACCGGATAACCACTGGCTAGATGCAACCTACATGGCAGCGGCAGCGGCTGAGGCTATGGGCATACGGCTTTTGGCTCCATCGGAAGTGAAGATTGAAGCTCAGCCAAAACCAGAAAAGAAGCCAGCGGTTCAACACGGCCAACGATTCAAGCAGCGTCCCGGTGGCTGGGTGGCTGG
>CAYWNG010000874.1:0-2504 GCA_964458685.1 uncultured Pirellulaceae bacterium | reverse complement strand
AGCGCAATCAAAAGTCGCTCGACGACTTCGTCTTGGCCAACGACAACTTTTCTAATACTCTCACGAAACGAATGAACAAGCCGAGGTACGGAACTCGAAGCAGTTGAATCCATGTTGTTTAGATCAGGGCGTTAATCGGTGAAGCGTTCCTTCGCGGTGTAAAGAGCCCTATCAGCATAATCGATTTGAGCGAGCGATTCAGCACTTTTTCAGATTTTGTGAACGGCTGGCCACAGATCGCTTTTATAAGCCTTCCAATCTATTCACACGTTTGGACGCTTTCTGGCTTTGATGCAACGACCAATGCGTCTTTAGACGGCGTTGATCTGCTTGCGATACTGGAGATAGGCCAAGCTATGTAATGGAAGCGTGATCAGCGCAGTAGTTAGAGCATAGCCCCAAACGATGCCGCTGGTCGAGTAGCCGTAGCCACCAAGCAAGACAGCCACTCCTGTCGAAGTAAAGCCAACCAAGGCGGCCATCAGGAACGGGCGACCTTTTCGTGAGAGTACATAAAAGCTCTGGAGGGCAATTAAGTGATTCGCTAAACAGCCGAACCCCAGGACCAGCATTTGCCATGGAGCGATGAAGCGATTCTCCCAACCGCGACCCGCCAATGGCAAGCTCGCGACGATGGCCACAGCAGTCACCATAGCGGCGATCAGTAACAATGTCGAAACTACCGCTGACTGCCTCCACAATGTCCCCGCTTGTTCTCGCTGCCCCGATCCGTGCAAGGCGGATACCAACGAGAACTTCGTATGGACCCAGGCAAGTGACATGCCTTGGATCGCTCCAGTTGCCGAAAGCGTCATGCCCAATCGGCCCGCCTCTTGCTCGTCATGAAATCGCAGAACGATCACGGTGAAGAACTGAGTCGCGGCGTGATAAACAATACTGATCAGAGCAATCCGCCATTGCAGCGGGAGGACTTCGCTGATCCACGACCATTCGGAATCTGTAGGTGTATCAGTTGACGAAGCGCTAGACTCAGTCGTTCGAAATCGATGACTCACAAAGAAGTCGCGATAAGCAACTTGAGTGAGGTAGAGAACGAAAAATAATTGCACTGCCGCCGATGTCACCAAGGCCCAGATTTTGAACCCGAGCAATAGTGTGACCCAAACAACGACAGCACCGCTAACCATCTGAAAAAGTCGCGTGCGGTAGACATTTTCGCGATGCCCAGTACCTTCCAGAATGGCGATACGAGGCGACAGCGCCACCGTGGCTGCAGCCAATCCGCTGAGAGCTACCAGCGGGAGCCACCAATCGATGGTCGTAACTTTATCGGCCAACGACCGCCAACCCAAGAATACTGCCGAGACCACGAACAGCAAGGCGGCGACGACAAACCATCGTTGCGAAGCTGAGATCAGTTGGCTTAGCTGTCGACCAGAACGAGCCCTCTCCTGATCGTTCGTTGCTTGAAGTAGGCCGCTATGGTGATGGCCGGCTTGGCTGATAAGAATGTTCAATAGGCCAAGCTCGAAGAAGAGCTGAATGCTCATGATCGACGAGAGCGCGTAGTAAACGCCTTGCTCGCTCAGCGTCAGTGTCTTGATCAAGAACACCATGGTGAGCGGACCAGCCATCGCCTGCCAAGAACGCGCAGTCAGCGCGTAGATTAGCGGTCGATCAATCTGCAGTTTCTCAGCAAGGCGGCTAAGTGGATTAGGCACGCTCGGGAAGGTCCTAGAATGGAACTTCGTCGT
The DNA here is from genome assembly GCA_964458685.1 of uncultured Pirellulaceae bacterium. Taxonomy (GTDB): domain Bacteria; phylum Planctomycetota; class Planctomycetia; order Pirellulales; family Pirellulaceae; genus Aureliella. Next base: position 789 of record CAYWNG010000874.1, on the reverse strand, counting down.
CGGTCTCGTAAGCTGCTTGAGCGAAATTGTCGTTGATATTTTGCGGCGACAAGCCTTCATCCGTCGCACCAGCGCCGACCAGCCGGAAGCCCGTGGCCTCGCAACTCAAGAAGTACTTCACTTCGCTGTTAGGATCTTTTTGCCACTTGCGTCCACTCAATCGATAGTTGACTTCGACCTCGTCGCCAACGTTCAGATCGTCGACGCGATCGCAGGAGTCCTGCAAGAATTCGACTGGTATGTAGTTGGGAAAGCGACCGTTCTCTTGTTCCAAGACAACCGTTCTCTTGCGAAAGCCCTTTTGACCGAAGGTCTTGGTGGGCTCGATGAGATGAACTATGCCGCGTACTTTTGATTCGCTCATGGGTAATGTCTCTGACTTGGTGATCGCAGCCCAGATAGGCGCGGGCGTCATGGTTGAGTTGTAATGTCGGACCGTTGGCTGCCGTAACCCAGGTTGTTGGACTACTGATTTTTCGAGTAGTGGATGTAGGACGCTGGCTCGCTTCCGGGTCGATCATCATACCGGCGGATTGCCCGGCCCGCAATTGTCGCCAATCCGTGTCTGAGCAGACTTGCGCCAGACTCACGCTTCGCGTTATGAACAAAATGCGGCAAGCCAACGATCTCGTAGGGCAAAGATTGCTTGCCAAGCATTTTCCTCTGGCCTCACCGCGCGTGGGTTGCTAGTCTCCTCGATGGATAACCTCTCCGCTTAGTTCCTCGCGAGAGGTTTGTTGGTAATCGAGGATTTCTGAGGAGTTTTCCAAGTGCATCTGGTTTGCTGTT
>CAYWNG010000873.1:0-2508 GCA_964458685.1 uncultured Pirellulaceae bacterium | reverse complement strand
CTTTCTCTCGCAAGCGCAAGTCGATTCACCTACGATCGCTGCCAACTTTGATATCGGCCTACCAATTGAGGAGGCAGGTAACAACTTGTTTCTGACAGTCGGAGGCACTCGAGCCAAGCAACTCCAGTTGTGCGATGAACTTTTCGAGTCCGAGACCGAACTCCTCAAAAGGTTATCGGCCAACGAACCAACGCGAATCACCTTGACTACTCGCGACAAGTGGGTGTACACGCTGAATCGCCCTTGGTTGACAACACTGCTGTTGATCGTGGGCGCTGTGTGTTTGTACATCGAATTCACTGTTCCTGGTGTGACACTGCCTGGGTTGATTTCACTGCTATGCTTCAGCACGTTCTTCTGGAGCCACATCCTCGGCGGAACCGCTGGTGGCCTTGAGATCATGATCTTCATTGTGGGAGTTATCTGCCTGCTGTTGGAGATCTTCGTGTTGCCGGGCTTTGGTGTCTTTGGAATCACCGGCATGGGGCTGCTGGGACTTTCCCTGCTCATGGCCACGCAAGATTTTTTGATTCCGCAAACGCAGAAACAGTGGGAACAACTGGAAGGTAACGGACTTTCGATCGCAATCGCCGGAATTGTGGTAGCCGGAATCGTTGCCGTTCAAGTATTCTGGTTTGACTCGCTGCCCGGTATGAAGCGATTTCAATTGCGTCCCGAGCAGTTGCCGCCGGTAAGTCCAGCGGTTGCCGAGACGCATCCGGCCATGAAGATCAAAATCGGTGATCGTGGAACCGCTCACTCCGACCTAAGACCTTCAGGCAAAGCGATGCTAGATGGCGAGTTGGTGGATGTACTATCCGAAGGCGACTACGTTGAGCGAGGTTCGCAGATCTCCGTGCTGCGAATTGAAGGTAACATCGTTACTGTGCGAAAGTTGGCTAATGAAGTTCAATAATCTCAGTTCGAATCAAATTATGAATCGAATCGCGAATCGATGTGTAATCGTTGCTTGTTGGACGGTCTGCTGGATTGCTTTATTCCAAGTCGGCACAACAACAGTTCAAGCTCAGTACGCCAATCGCTACTCGAACGATTCTTCCAAGTCGGGTGCAACAACCCAAGTCGAAAGCGCCTCGTCGAGCAAACGGTCGGGCTACGCACACAGCGCGTCGGCCTTGGGATCGCTCTCCAGTGAGGGCTATGACGACCTAGCCGAGTTTCGTCCGCAGTATTCCGAAAAGGGCTTGTACCGCAAGCCGCAGTCGATGATTGAGCTCAACGATCAATCAGCTTTAATCTGCACGCTTAACACGGGCGAGTTCTATCTGTTGGACTTGAGTTCTGGCGACACCAAGCTTGCGTTGACGCAAGCCAATCGTCGCTGGTCCAAGCTGCTGAAGCTGGAATCGAACATCGTGGCTGCCGTTGATCTAGCTGCTGAACAGGTCGTTGTATTCCAGTTGGTCGGCGGACAATTCCGTCAACTTGCCGAACTCGCTGCTTCCGGTCATCCTCACTCGTTAGCTTGGCAGGCACAAAATCGAACGCTTTACATCAGCGGCCAATGGTCCCAGCGGCTCTATCGCTACTCAACTGGCAGCGATTTAACCCGGTGGCAACGACTAGCCGCGACCGATCTGCCCATTCATGGTGGAACGCTTTGTCATTTACCTAAGAACAACGCGCTCATCGTGGTTGATGCCTTTGGCGGCGACTACGTGGTCCTTCGCGAAGCTACAGGCCAAGACTCTGACGCAAACTCGATCGAACCCATGAAGGTGTCGAACCAAAGTTCGCTGACCGGTCACAACGTGCCTTGCATGTACACGCTGAACGACGAGCAATCGATTGTCTTCCCCTTCCAGCTACTGAATCCCGAAACCTATTCCGTCCAAGGCGACATCACCTGGGGCGGGCTGATGAGCAACAATCTTCGCTGGCTCAAGACCGAGCGATTGTTGACAATGCAGGGCGACGAAGTCATCAAGCAGGGACGATTCGTTCCACTCGGACAAGTTGGCAACGGCGCTGGCGATCCGACTTCGATGAGCTTTGGAAGCGACGAGCAGATCGCGGTGACTTTGGGTGGCATCGATCGTGTTGCAGTCGGAAAGTTGGGGCAAACCAAGTTCCAACAGTTCCATGTGGGTTTGCATCCTGTGGCCTCGGTGTTTTCCTCCGATGGAAAGCGGCTTTACGTTCTAAATGAATTCAGCGACAGCGTTACTCAAGTCGATCTGAGCACTGAACAAACCAAAGATCTGCCGCTTGGACCGCTTCGCGAGCCAACGCTTGCTGAACGTGGCGAACGTCTGTTCTTCCACTCGGCCTTGGCTCATGATGGTTGGATGAGCTGCCATAGCTGTCACAGCCGCGGCCACACGTCAGGTCAGTTGAACGACAACACTTCCGATGGATCGCTTGGGACGCCAAAGCGAATTCTCTCGCTGCTTGGTCAAGCTGAGACGGCTCCGTACAGTTGGACTGGTGAAGTCGCGGAACTGGAGCATCAAGTCTTGAACTCGATCCAATCGACGATGGCCACCG
>CAYWNG010000872.1:0-2519 GCA_964458685.1 uncultured Pirellulaceae bacterium | reverse complement strand
CTACCAACCCCTACCAAGCCCAAATTGCCGGAATTCCCTACGGTTTTCTGCCGTCTGGTGGCTCGTTCATCGATTTTACCACTACCAGTAATGCGTTGCGGTAGTCAAAATGTTGGGCTATGCAGACACCTACTACGACCAACGACCAACGACTCCACCTTTTGGATCTGGACCGCGAGCAACTACTTTCGTGGCTGGCCGAGCGTGGCTATCCAGCCTTCAGAGCCTCGCAGATCCAACGCTGGCTCTTCGAACGTCGCGCCGAATCGTTTGAAACGATGAGCGACTTGCCCAAAGGACTGCGCGCGGACTTGGAATCGAGCTTCCGATTGTGGTCCGCCGAAATTGCCGTGCACCAAAAGGCGGATGACGGGACGGAAAAGCTCTTGTTCACTCTAGCCGATCGCGGACAGATCGAATGTGTGCTTCTGCGCGAGGAGACTCGGCGTAGCATCTGTGTCAGCAGCCAAGTCGGCTGTGCCATGGGCTGTGTTTTTTGTGCCAGCGGTCTGGATGGCGTGCAGCGCAGTTTGTCTCGCGGCGAGATCCTCGAGCAGATGTTGCGGTTGCAACGCTTGCTTCCTGCGGAAGAACGACTGAGCCACATTGTAATGATGGGCATGGGTGAGCCGCTGGCAAATTTAGAAAGCGTTTTGCCTGCGTTAGATTTAGCCAAGGACTCCAACGGCTTGGGAATCAGTCCTCGCCGCATCACGATCAGTACAGTAGGAATTCCTGCGTCGATTGATCGCTTGGCGAAATACTCGACGCCCTTTCATCTGGCGATCAGCTTGCATGCCCCCAACGACGGGTTGCGGAATAAGCTGGTTCCCGTCAATCGCAAGATCGGCATCGAATCGATCCTGCAATCCGCGGACCGATACTTTGATTCGACTGGTCGCCGGATCACTTTCGAGTACGTTTTGCTTGCCGGTATTAACGATTCCCCCGAGTGCGCGGAACAACTTGTCGCACTTCTCCAAGATCGCATTAGCATGCTGAACGTGATCCCTTACAATTCGGTAAGTGGGTTGCCGTACGAAACACCGGATGCTCAAGCGATACACCAGTTTCGAGCTATATTGCTAGAGGGTGGTATCAATGTCATGTTTCGTCAGCGCAAAGGCGATGGCATCGATGCGGCCTGTGGTCAGCTTCGACGCAATCGCTCGGAAAGCCAGCCAACTTTGACGCAGATTTCCACCGGCGACTCGTAACCAACACTTACATCATCGAGACTGACGATGCCAACTTCATTTGACCTGACACCCCGCGGCATCAGTGTGAAACAAGTCGTTCGCAATGCCAATGCGGCTCTCCTATACGAATATGCAATCACCGAGAACAGTCAAGCGATCATCGCTTCCAGTGGCGCGCTGGCAATTCTAAGCGGCGATAAAACCGGTCGCAGTCCGAAAGACAAGCGGATCGTCGAATCACCTGCCACGTCCGACGACATTTGGTGGGGTTCGGTCAATATTCGCATGACCGAGCGATCCTTCATGATCAATCGCCAACGCGCTCGCGACTTTTTGAATACCAAGCAACGGCTATTCGTCACAGACGGTTTCGCTGGTTGGGACAAGCGTTATCGCATCAAGATTCGAGTCATTTGCAGCAGCGCTTACCACGCTTTGTTCATGCGGAACATGATGATCCAGCCAACCGACGAAGAGTTGGCGACGTTCGGCGAGCCCGACTATGTGATCTACAACGCAGGAGACTTCCCAGCCAATCCGTACACCTCGGACAATTCCAGCACAACCAGCGTTGCGCTGAGCTTTGAACAACGCGAGTTCGTGATTTTGGGAACGCGCTACGCCGGCGAAATGAAGAAGGGCGTGTTCACAATCATGAACTACTTGATGCCTCGCCAAGGCGTCCTGTCCATGCACTGCTCGGCGAACGAAGGCGATCAAGGTGATGTGACTTTGTTCTTCGGACTATCAGGAACCGGAAAGACAACACTCTCCGCAGATCCAAGGCGCATGCTGATCGGCGACGATGAACATTGCTGGAGCGAGCATGGCGTGTTCAACATCGAAGGCGGTTGCTACGCGAAGGTGATTGGACTGACTCGCGAAAGCGAACCGGAGATTTTCGATGCGATCCGCTTCGGCGCTGTCCTAGAAAATGTTGTCTACGATTCGATAACCCACAAGGTTTACTACAACGATTCTTCGATCACTGAGAATACTCGAGTGGCCTATCCCATCGAGTTCATTCCGCGAGCCAAGATTCCATGCGTCGGCGGGCACCCTAAGAACATCGTCTTCCTAACATGCGATGCGTTTGGAGTCCTTCCACCAGTTTGTCGATTGACGCCGGAACAAGCCATGTACCACTTCATCAGCGGTTACACGGCGAAGGTTGCTGGCACTGAGATGGGCGTTACCGAGCCGACCGCAACCTTCTCGACCTGCTTTGGCGCAGCGTTCATGGTATGGCATCCGAGCAAGTACGCCGATCTGCTGTCTCGTAAGATTCAACAGCACGGCACTGACGTTTGGCTAGTGAAT
>CAYWNG010000871.1:0-2534 GCA_964458685.1 uncultured Pirellulaceae bacterium | reverse complement strand
TCACATCGCGCATGACCATCACGGCGGGATAGGTTTCTTCGATGGCCGCCTTGTCCTTCTTTACCTGAGCGATACTGGCTTGCAGTTTAGGATAGTCCGCGTCGATGCGATCGAGGTAGAACTGCTGAATCATCTTGTGTTGCTGCTGCGTTCGTTGCTCGCGCGGAATACGAACCCAGTCGGCGAAGCCTGAGACAGCTTCCAGCGAAAAGAGTTGCTGCACGTTGTCAGGTTCAAGGACGCTACCAAACAGTTGCAGTTCGTCGACTAAACCTTGGTAGGGAAGATTGGTTTGACGCAAGCCGATGCGGAACGGTTGTTGCGTTTCGATCGAGCCCTTGAGCGAATTCTGAGGCGTGTCACACTCTTCTAACTTCGAGTCGACGTAGATCTTCAGTCCCGCAGTGGTCTTTGATCCATCGTATGTCGCCACAATATGATGCCACTGATCGTGAGCAAATGTCTTTTTGGTCGAGACCTTGATCGCATTGTCAGGCCATTTGTCGACCACGTGCATTTCGATCTTTCCAGCCACCCACAAAAGATCATAGCCTCGATAGTTCTGCGACTCGTCCATCTTCGAAAGTACGGCCATCGATGCGTTGCTTTTCGGCTTGATCCAAACGCTGATCGAGAAAGGTCGGTCGCTGGCGAATTGCCCCACTTGGCCAAGCTCGATTCGCGAATCTTCAGCTAGCTCGAGCGATTGCTGAAGCTTACCTTCTTGCCAAGCTATCGTTCCTGAGCTTGTGCCAAGGCTTGAGTTGGTGATCGCATCTAAGATTTTTGGACCTTCGACTCGGTCGAGCGGGAAGCGGGCGAGTGCAGCTTGAGCGAATCGCGATTTGAGATCACTTTCCGAAGTTTCTTTCAAGAACTTATCGAGCTTACTGTCTGCTGTGTCTTCAAGCTGCTTGAGCTGCGATTGTAGGTCAGCTATCTGTTGATCAAGAGCTTGCGTCTTCTCAGATTGCTCTGTCGTGGGGACTCGAATGAACGGTTCAGCGCCGATGAACTTGCTGTAGCCAGCCTGCTTTTCATCAAGCGAGTTGAAGAACGCGTAGAACTGGTAGTATTCCTTTTGAGAGATCGGGTCGAATTTATGATCGTGGCATCGAGCGCACTGCATCGAAAGGCCGAGGAACACAGTCGAGACGGTGTGGACTCGATCAGCTACGTATTCGACGCGATACTCTTCTTGGATGATACCGCCTTCGGTATTGTGGCCTTGGTTGCGTAAGAAGCCGGTGGCGATAAGTTGTTGCTGAGTCGGCGAGGGCAGTAGATCGCCGGCCAACTGTTCCTCTGTGAACTGATTGAAAGGCATGTTTTGGTCGAAGGCGTCGATGACCCAGTCTCGCCAAGGCCACATCGTCCGATCTTCATCGTTGTTGTAGCCGTTGGTGTCGGCGTATCGAGAAAGGTCTAGCCACTCGAGAGCCATCTTTTCGGCAAAGTGCTTCGAGCTCAGGAGGCGATCCACGACACGCTCGTAGGCGTTATCGGAGGTGTCGTTGAGAAAGTCGTTGAGTTCGGCTGGTGTCGGAGGCAAACCGACAAGGTCCAGTGAGACTCGCCGAAGCAACGCGGCTCGATCAGCTTGAGGTGAAGGCTTGAGTTTTTCTTGTTCGAGATGCTTACCGACAAAATGGTCGATCGGATTGTTGCCCCAGTTCGATATAGCTTCAGGGACTTCAGATTTCGCAGGAGGCAGAAAGGCCCAGTGATTGGAGTAGGCCGCGCCTTGTTCGATCCATTGGGTGAGAAGCGTTTTCTGAGCTTCGGTCAGTGGCTTCTTACTGCTTGGTGGCGGCATTTGAAGATCGCTATCCGTCGACATGATTCGCTCGACCAGGTGACTTTGGCTTGGCTGGTTGGGAACGATAGCCGATTGCGCGACGGCGACATCGCGAACATCTAGCCTCAGCTTGGCAGCTCGACTGTTTTCGTCGGGACCGTGACAGGAATAGCAATGCGCCGCCAAGATGGGACGAATCTGCGTCGCAAAGTCGATCGCCGCCGCATCCGTCGATGTTTGAGCCAGCGATTGACTACAAAACGCGAGTTGGACAACGCAACTTACGGCGATCCAACGCAACAGGTCGATAGGTGGGAGCATTTGAACTCTGCGGTTTGTCAGCGAAAGGTGGTGGGGCTGAGCGGTATCGTGGCGGACAAAGCATTATACTTTGGATGGCTGTTCGGTGCGCGGGTGCACGGGCGTCCCGCCGGCGTCCCGCCCGCTTCTCCGTATCCACTTCAAAGCTTCCGCCGGCTTAGTGTATTTCTTTGCGGACTGTAGAGAACTGAAGTCGAGGAAGCGGGCGAGGACGCCCGAGCACCAAGATCTAGCTGGTGGGCGGCATTTTTTCTAAGAAGAAGCTGCGGAAGGCACCTGGGGAAAGGGCGATCAATTCGTCCCCGTCGGGATGACGGCGAGCGGTGGCAAAGTCTCCTAAACGGCTGCCCCACATGATCTGCAGGCACTCGCCCGACTGCGCGTCCCACAGACGCAGCGTATTGTCATACGACGC
>CAYWNG010000870.1:507-2535 GCA_964458685.1 uncultured Pirellulaceae bacterium | reverse complement strand
ATAGGTCTGCTTAGCTTCGGCATTTTTCTTTAGCCGCTGATAGGCCTCGCCCAAGATCATCAACGTCTCATCTGCGCTGGACCAGTTGTCGCTAAAGCGATGGCTCTCTTCCAGGTGTTGTACCGCTTGATCAGCCTTCTCCATGTACAGCAAGCTTGATCCGCTGATGAACTTCGCTTCAGCCTTCTGATCTTTGTCGGAGAGCGTTTCAACGAGCGACTGCATGCCTTTCACGGCTTGATCGTATTTGCCGCCCAAGTAAAAGGCCATGCCTTGACGTAGTCGCCAGCTTCGCACGCTTTCGTTCTTTGAATCGGCATCGATTAGCTTGGTGTAGGCTTGGGCCGCTGGTTCGTACATGCCTTGTCGCAATAGCGATTCAGCAGCGATGTAGGCGACATCCGATCGCAGAGCGTCCTTGGGGTACTTACCAAGAAAGCGTTCGGCCCACTGTTGAGCGGCCAGTGAATCGCCAGCTTCCAATGCTGCAAAGGCAGCGTTGTATGCGGCTCGTGGACCCTGCGGCGAATCTGGTTTTTCGTTAGCTAAGCTTTCATAAGCCTTGCGAGCCTCCGCGCGCCGATCGGCTTGAGCGTAAAGTGCGTCGGCCAAGTCCAATCGTAAAGCGGTTGAATCGGCAAACTGCTTCAACGCGTCCGCAGCGTGCTTCGCTGCCTCGGCATTTTTGTTTTGTCGCATCAGCACAACAGCAATCCAGTGAGCAGCGTCGGCGGCTGTCGCGTCAGTAGCAGTTGCGTTAGCGCCGGCTCCAACTTTTCGGAAGGCGTTCAACGCTTGCTCCAAGTCTCCTTCGCTCAACTTGATCTGACCCAAAGCGATGGCCGCTGGTCGTGCGTGGGTGGAACTGGCAAATTGATTCACTAGCTTGTCGTAGTACGTAGCGGCCTCTTTATTCTTGCCAAGCTTTCCGTTGACGTAACCCAATCGCAATAGCGCCAAGTCTGCCATCGGTGCATCAGGACTGATCGACACTTGCTTGAGCAGCGCTTCGGCGTCGCTCAGTTTATCGCCTGCCAGCGACAATTCGGCGGCACGAATGCGAACCTCATCGGCCAGCTTGTGCTTGCCATACTTGTTCAAAAATTCTTGATAACGACGACCAGCCTCAGCAGCTTCATTTTCATCTTGGTAAGCAACGGCTAACGCGTAAAGCGCATCGGGGCGCAAGCTGCTCTTGGCCAGCTTCTCGTTTTCAAGGAAGCGTTTGAATTGTGTAATGGCTTTCTTGCGATTGCCTAACAGGTGTTCAATATCGCCGAGGTAAAAAACGGCTTGGTCCAGATAGGCACCATCAGGATACTCCTTGAGGAAATCGCTCAGACGGGCTCGCGCCTCTTCCAGTTCGCGAGTCTGCTCGGCTGTTCCCGCGGGTCGCTTGCGAGCCTGCGAGAACAAGGCCCATCCCAGATTGATCAAGGACTCTTCGCGAAGCTCAAGCTTGGTGTCTTTCAACGCTTCGCGGAACGCTTCAATGGCTCGCTGGTAGTTGGGTTCTTTGCGCTGGAGATTGCAAATACCCAGGTGATGCCAGGCTGTGCTCGCTTGAGCCTCGGTGGGAAACTCCTTAACCAGCTTCTCCCATTCTTCGGCAGCCAATTCAAAGGCCCCACCGTTCTGGTAGTCAGCCGCATTGGCAAAGTAGGACAATGCCTTTTTGTTGCCAGACTCTTTGTTGCTGGCGTCTTTTTGTTGAGCTAAGCCGACATGCGATGTCAACAAAGCTAGGCAGAAGCACACGATCCACGATGATTGCTTGTGGCGCATCGTTGTTTCACTCGTTCGGAAAGTAGAGAATAATTGCTAGCTGCTAAGTCGGCATTTCCCATAGGTTGCCGTAACCAGTCTACCGTTTCGACCGCCTACAGCAAAGATTCGAATTCTCCGATGGCACATTTCGGCAAGATGAGCCGCCTAAATCGACTTTGCGGCCCCTCTGATAGCAATAGTGTCCACGCTTTGCGAAAACTGGAGGGAACTTCCATATCCCTACCGTTCTATCCTCTCTGC
>CAYWNG010000870.1:0-497 GCA_964458685.1 uncultured Pirellulaceae bacterium | reverse complement strand
GCGCCTCTGCGTTTTCCCTTCTTTTCGGGTCGATCATGCTGTTCAGGAGTTCTTGAGTCGTTCAACAAATTCGGGAGCGAGCAACTCTTTCTTTTTTCCGACTGCAATCGAGAGCCGTTTTCTTTGCTTGCGACCGAGGGAATCTATCGAGTGGCAGGCGTAGAACCACTTTCAGGAAGAGGCTCGATGATATCGATACCTGCCTTTGTTTGCCCAGCTACTCCTTGAACTGCAAGATTGATTGTCCTTGACCTTACCGAAGCCTGTAGGGCAGCGTAGTACTCCCGTATTCGCTTGGGATCATGTCCAATCTCAGCAGAGATCTCATGGCGAACCCGTCGCACTTCTTGAAGGATGGGTGGTGTAATAGTCATGGCCCCGCATTTCCTCCTAGCAATTCCATTGGAGTAACGATATCTGGTGAAGCTAGCCCTAGTATACCATTGACGCGACGTATTTGCCCAAATTTATTCGCATTCGCTAGGTGTTGGCAGTTC
>CAYWNG010000869.1:0-2538 GCA_964458685.1 uncultured Pirellulaceae bacterium | reverse complement strand
AATGACATAATCTCGATATTGCTGAGCAGCCGGACGAAAGGCATCGGCTCGGTAGCCATCCGACTCGGCGTATCGAACAAGATCTAGCCAGTAACGAGCTTGATTCTCGCCGTAGGATTTTTGATTGAGCAGTTCATCGATGAACTGGTCGTAGCCGCCTGGCTGAGTCAATTGCTCGATCTGCTTGGCATCGAATTTGGGAGGCAATCCCGTGACTGCCAAGTGGGCTCGTCGGTAGAGTTGTGACGCCGATGCCGCTTCCGAAGGAGCTAACCCTTCAGATTCCAAACGCTTCAAGATGAACTGATCAATTTCGTTGCGACACCATTGCGGATTAGCAACTTGTGGAGGTGCAGGATCGCGAATCGGCTGCATGCACCACCACTGTCGATCTTCATCCGTGATTTGGACAACGACCTTTAGCACTTGTCCGGTTGGCCAATAGGCACCGTCGTTAATCCATCGAACGATCTGATCGACGGCTGCGTCATCCAGTTTTTTATCGGGAGGCATTTGCAGCGACTGATGCCGCAGCGCTTCAACAATCAGGCTCTCGTCCGACTTGCCCACAGCCATCGCTGGACCAGAATCCCCGCCGCGAAGCACTCCATCCAACGACGAAAGATCCAATCCCGCTTCGCGCTTGGTTTGGCCATGGCAATGAATACAGTTCTTCACCAAAAGCGGCCGAACATGATTCTCGAAGTGATCTTCAGGAGTTGTGGATTCTTGAGCGTCGAGAACCGAAGTCCCACAAACAGCAACGACCCCAAAACAACAAAGAGTGCGAATCAGGGCAATCCAGCGAGTAGAATGCCGCGAAGAATGTTTCACGAACGTGGAGAGCAGGGTGGAGCGATGCATCGGCTACCATGCGGTGGGAGGGGTGACGGGAGGAGTCTCTATTCTACCCCATCGGCTCCTTGATTCGCAACATTTATCCCAATCCGGCCGAAACAGGCCAAGGATACCTAGCCCAGCCCGATCTTCCATCGCATCGGGCCCGATACACTGGGCTGTGAATACGAAAGAATCCCGTTGGAAACGGGAGCGACTCTTAATTGTCGCTCCTGTCTCCGACAGGATTTCCTTCATTCGGATGAGCCAACTAAGACTTCTTCTTGGTTGCAGCCTTCTTGGGTGCGGCTTTCTTCTTTCCAGCCGGCTTTTCTTCTACCTTGGCAACCGGAGCTGCTTTGGTTGCAGCCTTTTTCGCGGGAGCCTTCTTAGCAGCACTCTTTGCGGCTGCGCTGGGCTTGGACTTTGCACCGGAAGCCTTCGATGCTGACGCGCTTGTCGCTCCAGTGGCCTTCTTGGCAGACTTACCCTTGCCAAACGCTGCGTCCCAACCCTCGGCGTACTTTTCGTTCGAGCCAACTCGAGTAATCGTCATTGCTTTTTGCTCCTGTTCGGATGTGATGGATCAAGGTGCGGATAGGATGGATCTAAATGGATCATATTCCAATTTGCATGTTGATATCCAATGTAATGCTTGCGGTCAAGTGTCGTTGGTGTTTCGATCAGCGATTGCTTGATCGTTGCTGCTCCCCAAACATGCACTAGGCGGTTATAGTGACACGACGCCTCCACTCTTTCTCACTCCGCGAGCGATACTACTGTGACTCCGAATGAACTCGCATCGGCTTTACGATCTGGTCGACCAGTCTTTGGAACACTGACGGTTTCAACTTCACCGCGTTATCCCGAGATACTGAAGGGCAGCGGAGTTGATTTCGTGTTCATCGATACCGAACATACGGCCATCGATCGAATTCCGCTTTCGTGGATGTGCCAAACCTATAACGCTCTGGGGATTCCTCCGATCGTCCGCATTCCCGCACCTGATCCTTATGCGGCGACCATGGTGTTAGACGGTGGTGCTGCGGGAGTGATCGCACCCTACGTGGAATCCGCTCAACAGGTCCGTGATCTGGTCGGTGCGGTGAAGTATAGACCTATTCGTGGTAAGCGACTGGATGCGATGCTTGCTGGCGAACCGATCGAAGCGGATCTCGAGCAGTACATGAAGGACGCGGCGTCGAATCGCTTGGTGATCGTCAATACCGAAAGCGTTCCAGCGATGAACGTGCTCGAGGAGATTGTCCAAGTCCCCGGATTGGACAGCGTGCTGATCGGTCCTCACGACTTGTCCTGTAGCCTTGGAATACCTGAACAGTGGGAACATCCCTTATTTCTTTCAGCTTGCGAAAAGATCTTTCGCACCGCCCGCGCTGCTGGCGTGGGAGCCGGCATTCACTACTGGGGGAGCTTAGACGAACAGGTGCGAATGTTCGAACTGGGAGCCAACATGTTGGTCCACTCGGCAGATTACATGCTCTTTCGCAAGCACCTGCGATTGGATCTCGATGAGATCAAGCGACGCTTAGGAATCCAGTCGAACTCCACAGCGAACAACACGGTTGTGTAATTCAGACCAGCCGGAATCGCGTTAGAGAGCGTCCCGCTTAGGCGACTAGCGGCCGTTCTGAACTAGCCGCAACGCGTTAGCGTCCGGTTTTGCCTGCATTCAAAAGCCGT
>CAYWNG010000868.1:0-2570 GCA_964458685.1 uncultured Pirellulaceae bacterium | reverse complement strand
GATACCCGGAGGTGACCTACCAACGCACAATCTTGTTGTCGCGGACACTCACACCTATTTCGTCGGATCAAGTCGCGTCCTTTCGCACGACGTTCTTCCTAGAGGATCAACGCGTGAACGTATTCCGGGTGAGTTTTATCTCACGAAGCAGTAAAGACATGAGGTCCAGATGATCGATTTGGGTAAGCGATCGGTATGCCTTGAAAAGAAGATCATCGGCTACTTGGCAATGCGGAGGAGCAGGTACGCATCGTGGACTTCCGAAAGGACGCTGAGCAGGAATTCGCCGTCCGGTGCCACTAAACCGTGCCACTAAAACGCGCCACGGTACCGTGTCGTTACATGTCAGAGGAGTGCGCATTGATCGTACGCAATTCCCAACCCGCAGACATCGGAGCAATCCTTTCCATCAAACGGGAACCACATGTCGCGAAATTTCAGCATAAGTTTAACCAAACCGTGTATGCGGCCTTTCTGTCTAGAGTCCTGGCCGGTGACAACGCTACCGGGATCGTCACCACGCAATTCACTTCACTTGAAGACGAAGGTGTGATCATCGGTTATGTCCGGCACGATCACTACTTGGTAGAGGGAACGAAGGTGGTCCAATGCGCCTTCAATCTTGCTTCGGCTCATTGGGGAAAAGGCAGAATGAAGATCGCATTAAAGCAATTGATCAACGAATGGATTGGCTCTAACGGTGTTCAACACGTGTTTGCCGATCATTTTCGATCGAACACTCGCTGCGATCGCCTCCTCACTGGTCTTGAGTTCGATCGCCAGCCCATTTCGATCGTCGAACGAGCCCGTAGTGTATTGCAACTACGATGTTTGCGATGGATAATTCGAAGAAGGCTCGACGCTCCGAAATGGAGCCTACCTCGATAAGCGAATCCCGTGTAACAATATGCAGACGAAGGTAGCAGGCCGCGTCACTAGTCCTTGAGTTCATAAAGGATGCGATCGGCATGATCGATGACCATGGTCCTAATTCAAATTTAGCCATCCTGCTGTCTGTGCTCTGGTCGCCTACAACAATCTGCGTCGCTGCACTCCACGCGATTTATGTCGTTTTATCTTACTACGACGGCATGCTTGCCAACGTTTTTTTCTGGATTAACGTGGTCGTCGCCGTCACTTACATTGGTGCAGGCTGTTTGGTACTGAGAGGGGGCATGTCCTCACGGCATGCTTATCATGAGCTGATGGCCCTTTGTGCAACTGGAAAACTTCCCGTCGAGTACGCCCCTGAAAGAAGCGTGCATACTGGCTTAATTCTTCAAGGGTTGGTCATGCTTACTCCAGCGATTTGGCTCGCCAAAATGATTCTGATAGGTGTTCGATAGCCAAGCAGTTCAATTACTCCACCTGCCGTCCCAACTAGATGATTCTTCCAAAAGCCCCCGAAAGGTCGTTGAAAAACCAGTTAACCATCGGGTAGATTGGTATCCGCTTAAACTAAGCGCAGCGGCTTACTCCAACAAGTTGGTGTGCTGATCTTTGCGAGCGGGCGCTTCAAATTTTTTCGGGTACCTTTTTCTAAGAACAAGGTGACCTTTGTCTTCACGGTCTTGAAGGATTTCCAATGAAGCTTCCGGTCGTACGGGGAACGATCGACCGACGCATACTTGCGAACTATCGAATCGATCCAATCGTGATGAAAGAGTTGCTTCCACAACCATTTCGTCCCAAGGTCGTGAATGGATTTGCCATTGGCGGGATCTGCTTGATACGACTCAAAGCGATACGCCCACGCTTTTTCCCCTTTCGATGGGGACTTGGATCGGAGAACGCGGCACATAGAATCGCAGTCGAGTGGGATGTGAATGGGAAAACGCATGAGGGCGTTTTCATTCCCCGAAGAGATACAAGTTCACTGCTCAACACTCTTGTTGGCGGCCGAATTTTTCCAGGCGTTCATCATCGCGCTTCGTTTTCAGTAAAGGAATCAGCCGAGTCCCTTTCGGTAAGCTTGAAAAGTTCTGATGGTGAAACACATGTCTCAATCCATGGCACGGTTACGGAGATGTTTCCTACCACCTCGGTATTCCGATCGTTGCCTGACGCATCTGACTTCTTCCAACGCGGATCGTTGGGCTATTCGGTCACCCACATCCAGGGCAATTATGATGGCCTGGAACTTCGTTGTCGCGACTGGAAAATGGAAACGCTTGGTGTCGAAACGATCGAATCCAGTTTTTTCGATGATCGCCAGCGATTCCCCAAGGATTCAATCCAATTTGACTGTGCATTGTTGATGCGAAAGATTGAACATGAATGGCATGGACACGAGGAACTCTGCTGTTCGTCGCCCAAGTAGTTGTTACACAAGAAAGCTCGCCGCGTGATTTTCGCATGGCCAATTCCCAAGCGGGAAGATCGATGAGCGAATAACCAATGTCGGTATAGGGCTTCGCATGACTCGCTCCTTTGTTTGAGATCATGGGCCGCTTAGCGATTTTGAAGTTGCGCTATTTGGTTTTAGGGGCGAAGCCCTGCCCGTTTACCTAGCCCAGCCTGAAGGGCTGGGTACGCAATTCGCGAGGAAAACAAAGGGCCAACGGCCCGCC
>CAYWNG010000867.1:0-2578 GCA_964458685.1 uncultured Pirellulaceae bacterium | reverse complement strand
TAAAACGTTCTCTCGATTCGCCTTAATTTACCTCGTTACCCGCAAAAAGGTTGATTTCAAATGCACAAACTCGCCTTGTACACCTGTCTTATGCTTGTTTTTACAAGCTCCACGTCCAGAGCGGCTAATGACTCTGCCCCTAGAACTCCATTCAATCAAGTGGTGGATTTCGTGGAAAAGCACCTAGCTGGCAAGACGCTGGAAGCAAAGACAACTTCGAAGGTTAACGGAGAACAGCTGGAAACGGAATTCCACAGAAAAACGATGTATACCAACGTCATACGCACCAAAGATACTGCAACATTTGACGCCATCATTCTGATTCAACAGAGACTATGGGCCCTGGATTCTGAAGGTAAGCGAAAGTCAGAAAGCCCCACACTCAAGGATAGAGCTCTACTGATTCGGTATGGAGTACATGCATCGAAATCTACGGGCGAGGCTGTAGGGACTAGCGAAATTTTAACAAACTCACTTAGTCCTACTGTTGGAATGGGCAGCGCTATCCAAATGCGAGTCAGCGATAGCAAACTGATCCTTGTTGCAACAACTCCAACGTACAGCGATGGTTTCGCCACCGTGGATTCCTATAAGCCCATTGCGAGCCAGGATACTGTGACCTTTTCTGTCCTAGACGGGAAGCTGGTTGCTGAGACTGTCGAGTTGTCTTTCGACGTAGATCCAGGTCGTCTACCAACCACAAACGGAATTGGATAGACCGCGACCTGTTGATCACCTTCAGCGGAGTTCCCGCGACTGAGCGTCCAATTACAGTTTTCTGACGTGGTGTCAGTATCTGTCCTTAAGACGCTGATAGGTGTTATGGATGCGGTTTGCATGTTTCACTAAAAAATAAGGGCTACTAGTGGGCTTAGTAGATTTGTTGTCAGGCGCAGAACAGTCGTTAAAAACTGCTCAATCAACAAATTGAGTTCGATGGCTCGAATAACTCAATGCTATCTTCGACACTTCGTGCGGGTTAAAGCAGTCAGGCTTCACCGGCTAGCCCACATTTTCAGGGATTTTCTCGGGCAATTATCCGACTCGCTCCGAAAATCATTGATAACCCTTCATTCGTAACAGTCGTCCATTCACGTTTGCCCTTCGAGCCTAACCATGAGTATTCTGAACTCACTTCAGTTGCCACAAATTGATACGTCAACTTTGCAGGCTGGCATGGCCAATTTGCCGGGCGTCCTGCACGATGACCACTTTTGGCCATCGGAACCAACCTCGCTTGAAGACGCAGGTTTGTCCTCGTCGTTTGTTGAGTCCTTACTTTGCCAAGTGCTGCAAACAGTGGGAACGCAAAGTGGTCGCAAGCTTGCAGAACAGATCGGTCTACCTTACGCGATCGTTGATGCGCAATTGTCGAATCTGCGGGCTCGGCAAATTGTTGCGCATGCGCGGTCTGCACCGCTCAATGACTACTACTACGCTTTAACCGAAAATGGGCAGAAGCGCGCCCTTCAACATGGCCTGTCTTTCAAGTACACAGGCCTGGCACCAGTACCGTTGTCTGACTACCTGCTGAGTATCGAAGCTCAAGCTAATCAATATTCTCCAATCGAACGCCAACAGTTACTAGAAGCCTTACAGAACATATCCTTCGAGACATCTTGGCTTGACTTTCTAGGACCTGCGGTCAACAGCAACGGCGGCATCTTCTTGTATGGACCTCCTGGCAATGGCAAGACAACGCTTGCTAAGTGCCTAACCAAGTTGAGAGGCGAAAGCGTTTGGATACCACATGCAATTATCGATGATGGCATGATCATCAAATTGTTCGATGCCGCCTATCACATTCCCAAGAAGGTCGAAGCCGGTGGGCAAATGGTAGACACGGAATCCTACGATCGCCGTTGGATTCGTATCGAACGCCCAACCGTCATCGTCGGTGGCGAACTGACATTGGACAATCTTGAAGTGCGACATGATACGCGCAGCAATACTTGCGAAGCTCCGCTACAACTCAAGAGCAACTGCGGAAGCTTATTGATCGACGACTTTGGCCGTCAACGAGTTGCACCAGCCGAGTTGCTCAATCGTTGGATTATTCCTCTTGAAAGCAAAATCGATTATCTGACCTTGCCAACAGGAAAAAAGATTGCCGTGCCTTTCGAACAGATCGTGCTGTTTTCCACGAACTTACAGCCGCATGATCTTGTCGACGAAGCCTTTCTTCGACGCGTACCGTTCAAGATAGAGATCCGCGATCCAGGTGAGCAAGAGTTTAGCCACCTATTTCGTTTAGCTTGTGAAGCGATGGGATTTCCGTGGCGTCCCGAGGTGATTACACAACTGATCAACGGCTTCTTCAAGGCTAATCGCTTACCACTTCGTCGTTGTTACGCTCGCGACTTACTTAATCAAGTTCGAGCTTACTGCACCTATCGCGGCGAACCACTGGATTTGCGAATCGACTATTTGCAACATGCCTGCCGCAACTATTTCGGTAGCATCGGTGCACTCAGTCGTCGATCAACAACGGCACCAACAATACCACCTGCACCAAGTGCTTCAGTAACTCCGATTGCGCCGCCGCTTGCACCAGCCGGTGGAAATACGCTCTTGAAGC
>CAYWNG010000866.1:0-2600 GCA_964458685.1 uncultured Pirellulaceae bacterium | reverse complement strand
CGAAAAATCAATGGTTGGTGACAGGGATGTTGCGGTTCGAATGAAGACTTTATGCGTGGTCGCATAAGCCCTCACCGCCAAGACAATTCGCTCCGACGACCCCGGGTTACGCTTGGCTCGCGGGACTCGCCGCGCTCACCCGGGGCTAACGATGTGTCGCCACTTCGTGGCTGGACTTACGCATTGGAAGCTGAATTGGTAATGCCATGTCAGCGACTTCGAGACCTACCAATGCACTGGTAGACGTGTTACTGTCGGTCTTTGGCGAGCTGTCGGAAGTAACCTTCGATGACGTCACGGTAATGCGTGGGAAGTTCTTCTGTTAAGCGTTGAAGAGCTTCTTGGCGTTGAGCGGGTGGAAGATTGCCCCAACCGGATCGCTCTTCGCGCTTCTTGGGATCGACGTCTCCCGAGCCCTTGGGGCCACCAGCGATTTGGGATTCGTCCATGGGGGTTTGCTGAGCGTTCTGGGGTTGTTGACCCTGTTGCTGTTGTTGTTGCTGCTGCTGTTGCTGTTGTTGGCGAGCTTGTTCCTCGATTTGATCGATCATCTTGTCCAACTTCTTGACGATGTCCTCCTCAACGTCACGCACCTTTTGTCCAGCGCGGCCCAAGTCTAAACGACGGCTAACATCTGTCATCAACCGCGCGATTTCGTCTAACGAGTCCTCCTTGAGCGGTGCGATGTCGGCTTGCATCAAGTTGGAAACTTGCCGATAACGAGCAGGCAATTCATCCTCACGTTCTAGTAGAACTTTTAGATTGTTGACGCATTCGGTCTTTTTCAACAAGTGATGCTCAGCGGTGGCTCGGTAGAAGAGTAGCGTCGCTGGATCGCACGTTTGAGCTAGTTCTAGTCCCGAAAGCGTCTCAAGTGCTTCGTCGTACATGCGGCGTTGACCGAACGCGCGGCCGTAGGCTAAACGAACTGCGTCTTGCAACCAGCCTGGAATGTCGCTGGTTAGCCAGGGGATATCTTTGGGTGCCACCAATGGGCTATCGACAGAACGCAATTGACCGACCAAGTCAGCCAAGCGTGGTTCAACCAAGCTGCAGGTGTCCAGCAAGCGATCGAGCAGCTCTGGTCCACGCAAAGACTTCGAAGTGCTCCACAGCTTTTCGACCTTCGCTCGATCTTCAGCGTTTGCTTGGCGTTGATCCAAAAAGCTGGAGAGATGACTATCGAAAGTGGCTGCGTTGGGCCATTCCCAAGTCGCCGCTTTCTTGATCTTGTCGGTGTCTTGCCCTTGCTGTGGCGAGCCCTGAATTGGCGAGCCTGCTAGTGGAGAACTTGCCACCAAGCCGCTGGGAAGGCTTAAAAAGAGAATCAGACCGATGGATAATCCACAACGCAAACCGAAAGACATTTTGGCAACGATCATTACGTTTCCTTGGTCGGTCCGAACGCGGCTGGCAAAATCAAAGGTGTCAACTAAGGGAGACACTTCCGTGATGGTATAGTGAATTCTAGCCGAATTAGCAAGAATATTCCAATAACAAGATGATTCTTGGCGCTAAATCCCCTCAATGTTTGGGAGAAAAGGCGATTATTTGGGGTTGAGCGGCCCGTTAGGCTTTGAGACACTCTGGTAAAAGCCGCGAACGCCCGAGATTTCGTAGACTGTGCAAATTGCTAAGCTTGAATTGCTCAGCGTAAATGGCTAAGCCTTCTTCAAAAGTGGGGTGTCGAGAGCATGCGATTCCGACAAATCGACAAGATTACCAAGTTAGAACCGGGTAAATCGATTACTGCCGAGATGACACTCTCGGGCAAGGAGGACTACCTGCGCGACCATTTCCCTAGGTTTCCAGTGCAGCCGGGGGTGATGATGCTTGAGTCGCTTTATCAGGCCGCTCAGTTCCTGGTCCGCGCGACTGAGGATTTTCATTCGGGATTGGTATTGCTTCGGGATGCGAAAAACGTCAAGTTCGCTTCCTTCTTGCAACCCGGCGAGACATTGCAGGTAGAAGTTGAGCTCCTCAAGAAGGAGGGGGCGCTCTACACTTTGAAAGCCAGTGGAAGTAAAGGCGAAACGCTGTGCGTGGCGGGCAGACTGGTCGTCGATTGTGTCCAAAACGGGCCACCCAACTCCGTCGACCTGCATGCTGCCGAGTATATTCGGCAAATCGTTAATCAACTTAAGCAAGTGGCTATGGTTTAGCCAGTAGATGGCTATAATCTGCCGCGATCGGGGCCGTGGTAAGTGCCCTAAACAGAGACGGTTACATTTCGAACTTGAGCTGGCTGGCCAGCTCCGGAAATTTCTAGTTTAGTTAGTAGGAAATCAAAACTATGGCGAATTCGGAAGAGGTCTTCGACAAGGTACGCGCTGCCCTAGTAGACGCATTGGGTGTTGATGACGATGAAGTGACACCAGAAGCGACTATGGTCGGAGACTTGGGTGCAGAGTCGATCGACTTCTTGGACATTGTTTTAAAACTAGAAAAAGCGTTCGGAATCAACATCCCCCGTGAAGAGTTGTTCCCGGATGACATCCTTACCAACGCCAGTTTCGTCAAGGACGGCAAGGTAACACCAGATGGTTTACAACATTCTCACGTCAGGCAAGGTCGTTAAGGCTTTCGACATTCACAGCGAA
>CAYWNG010000865.1:0-2602 GCA_964458685.1 uncultured Pirellulaceae bacterium | reverse complement strand
GGATCGCTGCACAGCAGCCGAAGGACGAATCTCTCGAAAGTCTAGCTCGCGTGAACTTGGGTGAGGTTAACCCGCAGAGGAAGCGAGCTTGGGCTCTAGGGTCGCCGAGAAGATCGGGATGCATTTTGCGAAGTCGGTCGACAGCCGTTCGTGCTGAATCACCCACCTTGGGATAACTTGCAGTTGGTACCTTACCTATCGATTGACCGGAACATGTACTGCAGTGCCCGCAGGCCTGCTCCAACTGTTGTCCAAAGTGCTCGGACAGCACCTGACTATTGCACTTTAGTCCAGCGAACAACTCGAAGACCTCATCAAGCCGCCGCAGATCCCCCTTCTCACGCTCGATCAAGTACGTGTACAGCTCTTCGGCCAGTGCAGGTGCGTTGGTGATTGGCTGTAGCTTGCGATAACCAAAGGCTAGGCCACTCGCCTCAAGTTCGATCCATTGATTTTGATCAAAGTACTCCAACATTCGTACGATACGGGTACGATCGCACTTTAGCCTGACCGATGCGTGTGTTACATCGACTTCGAAATAGACTCTCTTCTTCACTGCCATCGCCAAAACGCTGCTGGCAAACTGCTTTCTTTCGCCTTCAAATTGTTTGAGAATCTGAGCCGAATGAACTTTGGGTTTAAACTTGTACAGGTCATAGCGAGGCGAAGTCGATTGAATCAGTCCGCGAAGTTCCAGATTGGTCATCAGAGTTCGCACGACCCCGTCGCGAATATCGGTGTCATAACCGAGGCCATAGTAGCTAATGAAGAACTCATTGGGCTGTCCTGCGATGATCTGAGTGAACATTCGAACGCTGTCCTTAGACGGAGTATCTCCGTAGACAAAATTCTCCAAGACAACGCGATCTTCGGGAACGAGAAACGTCTCGCAAACCGAGGGCAGGCCATCCCGGCCGGCTCGTCCTATCTCCTGAGCGTACGATTCAAGCGACTTCGATGGATTGTAGTGATAGACCGCGCGGATGTTGGACTTGTCGATCCCCATTCCGAAAGCGATCGTTGCAACCACAATTCCAGAGGGTGACTGCATAAACCAATCCTGAATCGCTTTGCGCTGGGGGTCCTCCATACCTGCGTGATAGGCGCGAGCTTGGAGACCACTTTTTGTTAGCGACTCAGCAACCTCTTCGGCAGTTTTTTGAAGAGTCACATAAACGATAGCAGGGCAGTTGGAAGCTTGCGAAAGCTGTTCAACGAGCTGTTGTTGACGAGATTTCGGATCACATAACTTGACTGAGAGATTTAGGTTAGAGCGATAGAAAGGTGTTTGTATTGCGCACTGTCTTTCGATCCCGAACTGTGAACAGATATCATCCAAGACAGCCGGTGTGGCAGTCGCGGTCAGAGCCAAGATCCGTTCAGAGTTAAGCTGCCGAGCGATCTGAGCTAGTTTCAAATAGTCAGGGCGAAACGAGTGTCCCCATTGGCTGATGCAATGCGCTTCATCGACGGCAAAGAGACCGATCTTGACGCCTTCGATCATCTCGCGAAACCGTTCGTTAAAGAAACGTTCGGGAGCCACATACAACAGCTTGGCCTCGCCGGCTCGAACCGCTTGACTCGTTCGGCTTGACTGTTCCGCCGTGAGAGTCGAATCCAAACGATAAGCGGCTATTCCCAAATGGTTAAGCTGATCGACTTGTTCGCGCATTAGCGCCAGGAGCGGTGATACGACCACGGTCAAACCATCAATGATGGAGGCAGGAAACTGGTAACACAGCGATTTCCCACCGCCTGTTGGAAAGATTGCGGCCGCAGATCGCCCCGCCATCAAGCTGCCGATCACTGCAAGCTGGCCGGGACGAAATTGGTTGAGTCCGAATCGATTTTGGAGAAGAGCGAGCCAATCCGATAGCTGGGCTGGATCGATTTGCGATTCGTCTATGTTGCCGCCAGAACTCGCCAAAACAGAGCCTTCCGTTGCCGAGTGGATCGCACGATGGGGTTCCGTATTCGAATTGACGGCTGCCTTTGGGGATCTTGGTTTCAAATCTCTTGTGCTCACCGTAGCAGGCCTTCCCATCGTGAATCTCCTTAAATGACTGTCTGTGAAAGATTGTACCTTCATTGTCTAACTTTGCGGCAAGCCGTTCGAATTCACGGCTGCATGGGGGCTCGGCAAATGTCTGATCGGCTATTGCAAAATCGAGCAACTTGGGTGGATTGATCGCGAATCCGTAGCGGAACGTGATTCCTCGATCAATCCGCCAAGTGTGCTCCTGCTATCGACTACATCCCACCTTCGTCGGAATCACTTGCCGTCTTGGTCGTCTCGCTAGACGCCTTGGACTTGCCTTCCGACCGCTTCTTTTCCAGCAGCTTGCGTTGAGAATCGGTGAGCACCTTTTCTAGAGCTGTCATTTCATCTTGTCGGACTCGGGAAAGTTCCTCCTCCAGCTCGGCAACCTTCTGACGGTATTCAAGCTGAATGGCCAAGCATTGTTCTCGCTGGTCTTCGTCGACAATTCCAGAGAAGTAACGAGGCAATCGCAACTTGCTGGAGGCAGATTTCGATTTTTCTGTGCCACTATCCTTGGCGACGATGCCCTTACCGACTGCATCCTTACCGACGG
Organism: uncultured Pirellulaceae bacterium; assembly: GCA_964458685.1. GTDB lineage: Bacteria > Planctomycetota > Planctomycetia > Pirellulales > Pirellulaceae > Aureliella. Next base: position 8 of record CAYWNG010000865.1, on the reverse strand, counting down.
CATCCTTA
>CAYWNG010000864.1:0-2604 GCA_964458685.1 uncultured Pirellulaceae bacterium | reverse complement strand
GTGCATGTGTGCGTGAGTATACATGCACAAACAAATTGGGAAGGCTTGTGCGAGGCAAGTTGACCGCCTTCGAGCAACCGGAACAACTCCGCGATCTTCTAGACAAGCTCACCGACCGACACGAAGCCTATCAACCCAAGCCCTGGAAGACCACGGACGCGCCCACGGACTACGTTGAAACACTGCTTCGAGCCATCGTGGGTATCAAGATTGAAGTCACCTCAATCGTCGGCAAAGCTAAGCTCAGTCAAAACCAACCCGCAGAGAATCAACAGTCGTTGATCCAATCTCTTGGCCAAAGCGACGATACGGCGAGCAAGGCGATGAGCCAAGCGATCGCTCGCGGGAGCTTTGAAAAGCCGCAAGAGTCTTGAGTTGCCGGGCTACTTGCCTTCCCAACTCTCCCACCAACTGCGGAACTGCCGCCACTGCTGTTCCAAAAATGCTTTTTGACTCGTCGAAAGTGCGTCGGTCGAGTTCAAGTGGTTTTGGTAGTTCGTGTGTCCTTCCAAGACCATCAACTGCTTGTAGTAGAGAACCAAGTCGGGGCCTTCATCAAACTTCGACAGCACGGCCAGCGCATCATCCAATTCTTGAGCCCATCGACGAGCCTGCGCGGATCCCTTGGCTGCCTCCGAGCACAACTGGACCAGCCTCAGAATCTCTCGCGGCAGTGCGTTACCAACTCCCGTGATTGCTCCAACGGCACCGCAGCGAACAAATCCGTGAAAGACCTGCGTGTCAACGCCGACCATCAATGCTAATTCCGGATGTCCAGTTGTGATATGTTCCGCAGCATAGGTCAGCGACTCTCGTCCACCAAACTCTTTGAAGCCCACTAGATTCGGAAAGTCGGCTCGCAGATTAAAGAACAGATCCGCTTTAGTTTCAAATCCGTAGTAGGGACTGTTGTAAATCACCGCTGGTAATTGTGAAGCAGCACTCAAGATGCCGGCGAAGTGATGACGTTGAGCGGCGACGCATGTGCCGCGCGAAAGCACACGTGGAATCACCATCAGACCGGCTGCTCCAACCGACTGCGCGTGAGCAGCGTGAGCGGCCGCCGCGGCGGGATTCTGCGCTCCGGTTCCAACAACCACAGGAACACCAGCTTCGACCAACAACCGCACGCCTTCTTGTCGCTGAGCGTCCGTCAGCAACGGCCAATCTCCCATCGATCCGCAATAGACCACCGCTCGCATTCCAGCGTCGATCAGATCGCGACCGGTTTGTACAAGCTGGTCGTAATGAATCCTTCCATCAGCAAAACATGGAGTCATCAAGGCTGGAATGCAGCCTTGAAATACATCAGAACGAATCGACATGGCTGAAGTTCTTCAAAAAAGGTTCGTGAGTTAGCTTCCGAATTTGGCAGCTATGTTAAATCCGTTCCAGATTTCTTGCTAGTCTTCAACCGCCAATGTCTTTCGGCTCGCGTCAGATAGCCCCACCCCAGAGCCTCATCCTGCTCGTAGTTCTTGGATAAAGTGATCGCCTGTAGAGCTTTACACATTTCGAATCCAAGATAAAAAGCGTGTGCCAAATCAAGCTTTTCAGCCGCGGGCGAGTCCAAGACCTGCTGCATGACCTCAAATGGATCAGCTCCTTGGACATGCAACTCGCGAGTCACAGCGTGGATCGCTCCACCCGAAACAAAGATGCGAAAGTTGTTGTCGCGAATCGTCGAGGCTAGATTGGCGATCTCCGAACCAGGAATCTCAGTGAGCTTCGTCGAACGCAGCGTGACTAAGTTCGGCTCCAAGTGTTTAGGCGGCATCTTGTTTTGACAAGCGTAGTAAACCAAACGCCGCGCTAAATCGCATTCACGGACACTGCTGCGAGCCCAGTTGATAACCTGAGTTGTTAACACACTGTGTATTTCCAACTCCTGACAAAAGCCCAACAGAATCGTATTGATGCCAGCCGAATCGCAATCGGTCAATTCGGTGATGTTACCGATCCCCATCATCATCGGCACTTCCGGAAATTCACGGCGGCATCGCGCATATCTCTCCAAGCTGTTTGCAAATCCCAAGCCGATCGGCTCCAGGATGGGGTCGACTCGAAACTTCACGCCGTCACGATCAAGCCGCTCGACGGTTCGACACAGGCTGTCAAAGTCATTGGGCGTATCGGGCACAACAACGACTTCGGCTTGCCATGCTGAAGCCGAGCCACAGTTGAGACTATTAACGGACAACACCAACTCGGCACCAGCACTACATGCGGCGGCAACTTCATCTGGATTGAATGAATCTACAGAGACTCTTAAGCCAAGTTGCTTGAGCTGTCGAACCGCTTCGCCAATGCTCGTCCATGTTTGATCGGGCGAGCATCCCAAGTCGATTACATCTGCGCCATCCTCTCGCATTCGCACGGCTTGCTGTATCAGAGCAGCCAGCTCTAATCTATCGGCATGGTTAATTTCGGCAATGATTTCAATGTTGTGACTGCCATAGTCATCTTTGCGTCGCGAGCCCATACCGAAGAACAGTGGCAGATCGCGAATGTTCTTGGGACCGCAATGAACAGGTATGGAAACCTGCCCCTGAATCAGTTCTAGCTCGCGAGTCAGATAACCCGGTAGGACCAACTGTGTCGCCT
>CAYWNG010000863.1:0-2607 GCA_964458685.1 uncultured Pirellulaceae bacterium | reverse complement strand
CGTCACACTTTGGACACTCCTAAAGGCCGTGATGAGCTGAACCAGTCGCAATAACTGTTCAGCCCAGGCCAATAATTGCAGGAGTTATCCAGAACTATTTTGCTGTAATCGGCAATCCCTTGAAGCCAATGTCTACTAACACCGGAGCGGGCGATTCGGATCGCTCGAGCACAGTGTCAACAAGGTATCTGAGCAGTTGTTGCAAAGGAGCATTGGAAATCGATTGTGCAGCTTCGATGGCGCGTTGTTGGTGCTTGTCGATCAAACGACGGGCTTGCTCAAAGACTTCAGCCTTGCGATACAGCTCCTCGACGCGTTGCAGTCGCTGTTGGTCGCTCTTCGAGTCGGAGTGTTCGACCAGCGAAAGCAGTTCGACTTGCTCGGCTGGGCTCAAAGCGGCCAATGCGAGAGCAAGTAGAACAGTCGGTCGACCTCCCAAGACATCGCCACCCGAACTGAGCTTGTTGTTTCCATCGCCTTGCCAGTCATTCAAGTCGTTGATGATTTGAAAGGCTACGCCGATGTTTCGTGAGAATAATCGCAGCGGTTCGTGCAGCTCATCAAACTTGCCAGCCAATCGAGCGCCGGTAAGTAGTGCCGCTTCAAACGCAGGAGCCGTCTTGAGAGCATAGACCTTCAGTGCATCTAGCGGCGATAGTCTCTTTTCACGAGCATCGCGCCACAGCAATTCGGCTCCTTGACCTTCGCTCAATCGCAAATGGCTGCTGGCCAATAGATCCAGAATGTCGGCCGCTACCTCTGAACCTAGTTCTGCAGCATCGCGACTGACCAGTCTGTATCCCATACCAATCATATAGTCGCCAACGTTGATTGCCGTTGGCAGACCGTATTGACGGTGCATCGTCGGGCGACCGTAACGGAATACGTCGTCGTCCTCGATGTCATCGTGAACTAGACTAGCTTTGTGGAACATTTCGATACTGATCGCAGCTCGCAACACACTGTCGCTGAAGGCTTCGACGACTTGCGCGCCGTCTGGCAACGTGGCCGTTCCACCTTTCAACGCATCGTAGGTAGCTAGAGTGATGAAAGGCCGAGAGTACTTCCCGCCTTTGCCAACGAAATCCAACGCGAGTGCTTCGGTAGCCGCGATAGGATCGATGCCTTCGATCGGGTTGGCTTGAGAGTGGTCCAGCTTGAGGTTCCCGCGCACTCGTGGTACGAGTCGATCGAATGTTTCAGGCTGGAACAGATTGTTTGCAGCTCGCAACAAGTGAACATAGCTGCGAGTCGTCGGCGCGGTTGGTGCAGCCGGTTGTTTGCGAGTCATGATCATCTCGCTAACCCAGTCTTCGTCGACACTCGTATTGCGGCACTCGCTTGAGAGCAACGGAACGGCCATGCAAGGAATGCCTGCGAGGAGGATCTTGTCGATCGCCTTCTCCAAAACATTCAAACACGCGACGCCCACGATCGCGTCCACGTAACCGCTGACGATAATCTTTAGAACGACTGGCGAGCCTTCGGCAACCAGCACTTTGTAGCCCATCTCTTCGGCAACGGTACGGAAATCGGCGATACTACAGGCACCGCACTTCTTACAGTTCATTCCAAATTCGTCGTAATCGGCTGGACAACCTTCGGCATGCTTGAGGCAGTGAGGCAGCAAGAATAGCCGACGACTTGGTGGAGTCGCTGCGACTTGATCGTGATAGAAGGCGCTGCTGAGCATCACCATGATCCAGCCCACGTAGCCTTCCGGCTGACCTTCCAGTTCCAGAAGTTGTCGGGCGACCGACTCCATTTCATCTTTGGTGAGCGGTCGTGAATGGTCTAACTTGGCGGCTACTTCGTTGCAACGCTGCCGCAAGTGTTCTCGCAACTCTCGAGTTGGCGGCACCAATTTCAGGTGACTGGTTTTGCGACGACTGCTTTTGCGAGGCGTCTCAGTCACAGCCACATCAGACTGGCTGATCGAGGACGGTAGAGTCGAGGACACAGATGCCACTCCTTGCTATATGCGAACGCGACAGTCATGACTGCGCGTGACGATGTGTAATATTTGCTTTGAAGGCGAGTTTTCCGAATTCAATAGCCCGGCCAGCCCTCGACCGCCACTAACGCGGCAGTTCGATGTGACGAAGCCGGAGCGCGTTGGCCAGAGCACTTAAACCAAACAAAGCCGGGTAAAGTTTCTCGTAGTACCAAAGTTTGGCAAAGTAGAAACCAATCGGGCTTGCGCGCTCGAGTCCCCCACGCTGGATAGCTTCAGCCAGCCAGGTAAGCCCCGATATTATACTTGATTCGTGGATTGTCTGCCCACCACTCTCCAGAAGACCTTCAAGAACAACTGCAGATTCTTCGATGGTACTGGACCGTGCCGCCGCCACAGTCATTCCAGTTTCCCAAGATCCACCCCACCCGCCGTCAGGATTCTGCGACTTTACGAGAAACTCGACCGCTCGCTCCACTTGTTGCGAACTTGAAAGCCCTAACGCCCCAAATGCCAATAGGACTTTGCCCGTTCCGTAATAGGGATTGTCCTCTTCAGCGCGGTCTTGATTGCCGAACCATAGCGGCAACCAGCTTCCATTGGCTTGCTGAGTCTTAATCAAATAGGCCAGTCCGCGTCGGGTCGCGCGTTCC
>CAYWNG010000862.1:0-2608 GCA_964458685.1 uncultured Pirellulaceae bacterium | reverse complement strand
GTAGGTCCTTATCTGCCGGAAAGAACCGGGTGTGGAAATTCCAAAGCAGTTGATCATCCGCTAATAATGACACACCATCGAAGAACTTCTTCGCCCCGCCACGACTCAGCCTCCGCCAAGTCCACCCCGGTCAAACCCGGCAGGAGTTTGACCTACCAAAATAACCTACCTATCGCAGCCGGCTGGCGCGATCGATCATTTGTAAGGCTTCCTCGCGTTGAGCGTCGGGATTGGTACCGGCAGCCTCGCGAGCTTGCTCGATCAAGCCGCTCCATGTGCTGTTACCGGCAAAGCGGCTTTGGCGAAGCAGCATTCCGAACTGAGCCATCGAAGCGGCCCAGCGGAAATCGCGATCCGCATCTTGAAACCGATTGTTCTGCGAGCTCAACGGGAAGACTAACTTCTTGCTGACATCGCCTTCCGGTTGTTTGTATCGCAGCTTGACCGCCATCATCGCATTGGCCAATTGATCAGCGTCAGCCGCATCAGCTTTGACTTCATCGGCTTTCGTATCCTGCGATTTGTTTGTCGAGTCGGGTTTACTTTCTGAATTCTTTTGGAACAGAAGATCGTCAACTTCAGCGATTGCTCCAGTGCTGGCTCCTACGGGAACAACTTCGTAGAGTGCTGTGACGCGATGTCCGGCGCCGATTTCACCTGCGTCTTTGGTGTCGTCGTTAAAGTCCTTCGTTGCCAACATACGATTTTCGTACCCCAACAATCGATACGCTTTGACAAACTCGGGATTAAACTCGACTTGAATCTTCACGTCCTTAGCAACGGTAATCAAGTTACTCGCAAACTGATCGACCATTTGACGTTTCGCTTCGCGCCATGAGTCGACAAAGGCATAGACGCCATTGCCGCGATCGGAGATCTGCTCCATCATATGATCATTCGTGTTGTCCGTGCCGAATCCAAGAACGGTTAAAAAGATCTTGCTCTTAGCATTCTCGGCAACCATATCGACCAACTGACGAGTATCAGTAACTCCGACGTTGAAATCACCATCGGTGCAAAGCACAACCCGGTTATTGCCACCTGGGATGAATTGATCGCGAGCCATCTGATAGGCGAGCTGAATGCCTTGGCCACCGTTGGTTGATCCGCCTGCTTGCAGTCGGTCCAGAGCCGATAGAATCGTTGTCTGTTGATTGCCTGGAGTTCCCTCCAACACACATCCCGCGGCTCCGGCATAGACCACCATAGCCACGCGATCCTTTGCACCTAATCGCTCGATCATCATTCGCATAGCATCCTTCACCAGCGGTAGCTTATTCGGGGCATTCATCGAACCCGACACGTCGATCAAGAAGACGACATTAGCCGGTGCTCGTTCTTCCAAATTGGGCTTGGTGGTTTGCAAAGCGACTCGAACCAGTTGATGTTCTGGCTGCCATGGACAATTGGCCACAGCCAAGTGCGTTGCAAACGGGTCTTCGCCAGTAGGTGCCGCGTAGTCGTAGTCAAAGTAGTTGATGAACTCTTCCAAACGAACTGCGGCAGCCGGTGGAATTTGCCCAGACTCCATCAACATTTGACGAACTTTGGTGTAAGAAGCCGTATCTACGTCGATTGAAAAGGTGCTCAGCGGTTGCTTTTCGACGCTTTCAAATTCGTTTTCAACAAAGCGTTTGAATTGCCCACCCGAGCGTTCTTTGTGCCTCGCAGATAGCTCTTCCGAACGATCCTGAGATGGATTAGTTAAATCTTTAGACTCATTTTTGCTAAGTGACAGATTTGAACCTGGTGCTTCGCCCTTGATTGCATCGATTACTTCCATTGTTCTTGCAACATCTCGCTTTGTTCCCTTCACGATGACCATTCCGACTGACTCAACTACTTCGATTTGCACATCGCCAAGCAAGTCCGAGCCGTCCGCTGCTCCATAGCCACCACCCATGCCACCCATACCACCACCCATGCCTCCACCATAACTTCCACCCATGCCGCCACCCACACCGTAACCACTTTCCATGCCTCCCATGCCCCCCATGCCTCCCATGCCTCCCATGCCTCCCATGCCTCCCATGCCTCCCATGCCTCCACCCCGTCCACCAACCAAGCCTTCTCCACCGACACTTCCTCCCCCGACAATTCCTCCCCCGCTACCCATGCCACTAACCATGCCACCTAACTCACTCTCCGATTCTTTTTGGACAACGATTTGCGGAGTGACTGTCAGCATTAGTGTTGAATCAACCCGACTTGCGTTTTCATCTTTGGTGGGCCTCGACCTCTCAGCACTCACAGCACTTTCTGACGCTGATAACGAATCTGAACTCGATCGTCTCGCCAGCGACTCTTTAAGAAGCTCGTTCTTTGCCTCTTCGAGCCGCGTCTTTTCGTCGATTGCAGCGGCTTCGCTCCCCGAGATCTTTCCCAATTGCGTACCGTCGATGGCCGAATACTCAGACCAGGGTTTGTACAGAACCGCAACAGTCAGTCCAGCAGCCGCACCAAGTAGCGTAACCCACAGTCGGCCTCGCCATCGCGATGATGCTGAGGGATATGTTTCTACATCGTTTGAAATGGTGACGGGATTGGTCGTAGGATTGCTCGTCAACGCATTAGCCGCAGCAAGATCTTCCTGCTCAAGCGCAACACG
>CAYWNG010000861.1:0-2615 GCA_964458685.1 uncultured Pirellulaceae bacterium | reverse complement strand
ATCATGTTTGCTATGATCGTTGGTAAGGATTACACGGATCGCATCTGGCGAATGATCCGACCCGAACGCAAGCCGTTTCGGATGGATGATGACCAGTGACACTTGTCTGAAGTGTTAGCCAGCACGCCCGAGATTAACTAACTCAAACGAAGAAACCTCAATGACTATCGAGATCAATCGCGCACTAATCTTCTTGGTTTTCACAATTTCTTGGCTAATTCAAAGCGTTGCAAGCTGGGCACAAACGGAAGCGAATCGGGCAGCGGTGATCGTTCAAAAGAACTATCTGCAAGATCGCGGAGTAAAGCGAGAAATCAACCGCTATGCCGATTTAGTCAAAGAACGTTTTGGGTTCGAGCTCGTCGTGATGCCAGTGGATTCCACGCTTCCGCCTCCTAAAATTCGAGAAGGCTTAGTCAAACTCCACAAGGAAAAGCAAATAAAAGGTGCAATGCTTATCGGCCAATTCCAATTCCCCACATTTCACAATGAGTGCGGTGATGAATCTACGATGTTCGCCTACTATTCCGATCTAGATGGCAAGATCGAAGATCGAAATCGCGATGGCAAGTTGGATTATTACGACCCTTGGATTTCGGACGGAAAGCACCCGGTTCACGAGATTTGGCTCGCAGTTCTAAAGCCATACTTTCACAATGCGCAAGACTTTCGCTCGCTGTCTGAGATTCAAACCTACTTCCAAAAAGTGAACAAACATCTCGAAGAGTTTGATGCTACGGATCACAATCAGGCTGCGATCTTGACGTCCAAAGATTGGCCGCAGTTAGATCATCTACATCGAGCGCTTCAGCCAATATACGGTAGTCGCATTGAGCAGCGTGGAGGCTTTGATGCGGCAAAGAAGCCGATTCCCACAACACCGAATGATCTGAAGTACATCCTTGAGTACCCGGCTGAAATCAGCTTCCTTTATGTCCATAGCGGAAGTTCGCAACATGTCCTTGATGCTCCAGCATTTCCCGGCAACTGTATTCTGCCTGGAGTGCTAGACCAGCCGGGTCGGGTATTGCTAGAGTCCCTTCAGGTAAAGTCGCGAATTCTATCGATTTGGGGCTGTCATGCCTTGGATATTCAGAATGTGAAGTACATGAATAATCGCTTCTTGGCCGATTCGTACCTTTTTACTCCGCACTTTGCAACTCAAACCTTGCTCGGATCCTCTCGATCGATTGGACTCGAGCAGATTGAGGTGCTAATTTCCAAGTGCAAAGACCAATGCTTGGCAGATGCTTGGCTCGAGTATATGAATCACTGCTATTCAGAGGAGTTCCTCAAGGAGTGGTTAGGGGTTCGTGGTGTTTGGGAAAAGGAACGGTACGGCTTTGACTGGGGTTATTGCATCTACGGTAATCCCTTCGATCGCTTGGGTGTAAGTTTGAAGAGCAAGTAATTGGTACTGAAGCTATCCTGATGCGCCGGAAGTCAACCACGAGGAGATAGAAGTTGCTGTCTGAGAAGTTCCAATTGCTTATCGAGGCAATTGATTGCCAAGAAGAGCAGAAGTTACTTGGCTATGGGAAAGACGTACTCAGTTCGTCACCCACACAGTTCGAAATCCTATTTGTTCTGGAGAATGTCAATACCCTTGCGAAAGATGCATGGCAATCGCTTCCCGCTCGCCCCCCATCTGTCCTTAGACGGATATGTCAGAACTGCCCTGATCTGCGGAAGGATGTCTGGGAATACTGGGACACTGTGGGAATCGAGACATCAGACTTGGTCTCACTCATCCGACAAGTCCCAGAAATGCTCACGCTTGTGATGCCGACTTTGCATCTTCATGTACTCAGTAGGGAACAGTTCGAGAGCGTTCTCCCATTCGTTGCCGAAGCCGAAGGGCTGAATGTAGGATCGTTCCGAGACTCTTGGGATATGTACCCACTGTACTTTTCCAACGCAGAATCACTGGATGACTCATGGGCAATCTACTACCTTTATGATACGAATGTTGGTCCATCCCTGAAGCAACGCGAAGCCATTGAACAGACGATTCAAAGCCGTCCTAAGGCAATCTTGGATTCAATTCCCACCGAATTGGTTTTGGTGTTATCTAAACACTCCGGCTTCTTCTCCCAATTGCTCGTCGAGAGTGTGAGAAAATCTCATCGTCCAGGTGCGTACCTAGGAGGTTATGGAGGCGGGATTTGGCATCTATTAAAGGACTATCCCGATTCTTGGCTGTCCTGTTGGAATTCACTGTTGGAACAGATCGGTCAGCTGCCTTGGCTTGCGGAAGCATTTTGTCATGCTCCAGTTTTTGTTGATTCTGCTTGGAATCAGTTTTTGACTACACGACCCGATAATGAGGCTCTTGCTCGGATCGTTGAATCAAAGAGTCCATTCTCGTTGCCCGCTGCTAACGTAATGCTGAAGGGTGAATGCTCCAACGGGCACCTACTTACCATTTTTCGGAATAGTGCCATTCTGCAAAACGAAGTTCTGCAGAGGTTTGACTGGAATGATTTGGAAGGCTCGGAACTGCAAGTCGTGTTTCCGAGCGATGGTCTAGCTTGCAAGGAGTGGTATTTTCAAGTGGATGGTACTGCATGCCGACAGAAGTACGTATCTGGTGAGTGCATAGTTTTCGCCATTAG
>CAYWNG010000860.1:0-2617 GCA_964458685.1 uncultured Pirellulaceae bacterium | reverse complement strand
GTTAGCGAACTGCTATCAACTTGCGTACCATGGTCGGCTGCGTTCGATTGTTCGCCCTCATAGGCGGTCATCTCGATGCGCATGCCACTGTCCCCAGCCCCGGTGGCTTCACTGAGAACAAGGTCAAGAAGGTAGTTCTCGTTGGCGACGTCCATAGGAATGGGAATTTCCTCGCCCCACGCAACTCGCGGTCCGACCTCCCCACTTTCACGAATTACATTCTCTGGCCATAGAACAGGCGAGTAGAGCGAAGAATCCTCAAGCGACATGGGCTCGAACATGGCCCATAGTTTGTACTTTTGCGACTTGCGAGCCGATTCGTCGTAGGCCACCGCATCGATCACAAGCTTATCCCCAGGCCTGTAGAATCGCTTATCAGAGTTAGCAACCAAGCGACGCCGACCCACAGACGATCCCTCCGTTGCCCAATACACCATATTGCGCCAAAGCTTGCTTGCGACACGCTCCGGTTGTGGGCCCCAACGTTCCGATAGGTTCATCAATGCTGTTCCACCAAGATCAGCAGTTGAAACGACCACTCGTCCACGACCAGCTCGATGTGCGATCAATACGGGCCATGCTTGCGAGTCGCTTACTGTTGCAAGCACTTCCGCAGTTGGTTTGGCTTGAATCCCACTGACTCCCAACGTCAGCGGCGGCAATTGCGCAAGCAACTGCTGATTGAGCGGCTGCTCAAGTCGCAAACGCCAAATGGGATGGCTTGTATTCTTCACAATCACCGGCGTCGCTTGGGGGAAGGCAGTAAGTAGTTTGTCGACTTCGATTGGCATGAGAGGTGCAAGGGGATTGTCTGTCCACCCTTTGGCTTCAAGCGATTGCGTACCCGTTACAATTAAGCCACCTCCGCGTCCTTCTACCCACAGCGCAAGTTGTTGAGCATGCTCTTCTTCCAATGCATCGGGCCCCACGTTACTCAATACGACGCAATCGAAAGCGAACAATTCTGCGCGCGTCTTGGGAAAACCAGAGAGCGAAGATGTTGCATCGTTTACTGCGACACGTTCAAACTGTCCAATGCCGCGATTAAGCAGCACCGTGCATTCGATATCCTCGTCTGCTTGCAAAGCTTCGCGGATATTCATAGCTCGTGAGCTTCTAGCCGGGTTACTAGCTCCACCCAAGTTCAATAGATTCGATAGAAAAGACTGCGCGACCGCCGTCTCACCTTCAATGTAAAGAACTCGCAACTTCGTGCGGTCGATCTCAACTCGAGTTTCAACACGATTATTTCGTGCAGTCAATTCACCTTTCAACGGTTCAACAATAACGGTTAAGTCTTGTGCTCTATCCTCAACACGAAAGCTCATCGTCACCGACTGGGCACCAGCACTCAAGGTGATTGGTAACTCAGCCAAGACTTCTTCAGCCCCGTCACCAATCTTGCTCCGATTGATCACTTTGACAACGGTTCGTTCGCCAGTGAAGCCGAAACTGCGCAAGAACAATGTCAATTGATTTTCCGTGTACTTGCGGACGCGAGGTTCGACCACCATCGAAACGATGGCAATGTCACCCGTTCCCTGAAGTTCTCCCACAGGCACCACGTGAATTGGTATGCCACTCTTTCCATAGTGCTCTGCCAAGCGCTCCACCGACTCCGTTGCTCGAACTCGTCCATCCGAAAACAAAACCAAGCCCGCGTTGTTTTTGGGATCGATTTGTGGCGACAACTGTCGAAAGGCATCTGCCAACCGAGAGTCGGTTGCATCCGGTGGTGCTATTCCATCAACATTTATCGTCTGACTGTTGGCAATTTGCGAAAGCGCCATCTCGTCTCCCAATGGACGAAGTTGGTGTCCAAAGCGAAAGGCCTTGAAGTGATTTGCATGTTCCGGGCCAGCCTTGCGATGTGCTTGCTCAAGAAACTGCATGCATTCTTGCCAACGAGTGGATTCACCTCCAAGCTGCATACTCTGTGAACCATCGAATAGATAGAACAGAGTTGGGCGCGACTCAATGCCAGCTTTTTCGTCGACGATAGTTGGTCCCAAAATGATCAACAATGCAACAGCGATTGCAGCGCCTCGCAACAAGTGCAAACCAATACGAACTCCGGTTAGTGACTTTCCCCAAAACAATTGCAGCACCAACCATGTCATCGCGCAGCAAATAGCCAGACCGATCCAACCCGGGAATGAAAACGGTGAGATCCAAGATAGTCGTTGAACAGCAATAAAGATCACTGCAAATTCTCCTGCATCGCGTCTTCTCCGCCGGCAATGGTTCGGAAATAACCATCAATCAACTCGCGATACTGTGAGGGAACAGGAGCGTCACGATCAGCAGCAATTTCCAGCATGATCAACTCTTGTATACGACTCCTAAGCTCTTTTTGCACTCTGGTAACGCCACTTAGAAGCGGGTCGTTGTGTAAAGAAAACTGATCATTGAAATCCTCGCCTTTACCTGAACTTACAAAAGCGGGATCGACTTCGCTGGCACTAGCCTTGTCTTTTTGCTCTTGCTCCCCGCTCGTTAGCATCTCTAGGAGATCGTCCAATTCGGCTTCCTTCAAGCCGCTCTGCAATTCTCGCTTGAGGAACTCGACTGCACCGCCCTTACCTTTGGGTTGCGGCTCAGTCGACTTGCCACCCGA
>CAYWNG010000859.1:0-2618 GCA_964458685.1 uncultured Pirellulaceae bacterium | reverse complement strand
CAAGCGATCGCCAGCGTCGCTTTCGCATTTTGGCCTTCTTCGATGAACTGCTCGATCTGACCTGTAGCCAATTGCCAGATGGAGTGTTATCATGGGCTTAGGCCTCTTGATCTTCTGCGGTTGTCCGTCACGGCCACAATCACCCCTCAAGCGCGCTAATGAAACAAGGAGCGAATACCAGGAATTGTGTCGAACTGCTGTTGAAGATAAAAACTTAGCTGTAATTGCTTGGTACAAGGATGAACAAGATGGTGACGCGATCATGGAGGTTCTTTTTGAAGCTAAAGTTCCCGCTATTGCTGACGGTAGTGTCCTTTACTCAGTAGAGGTCAGGAATCAAGATATCGAAAAAGCGAGAACAATTCTTCGCACCGACGAGCGACTCAAAGTGCTTTCGATAAAGATCGAGCCCTAGAGCAGTCGACGCCCAGCGTCACGGTAAACGCTGGCAACGCGGCCTCGCTCAAGTACGAGAGCGCTTCGCGTGACGTATTAGTCTTCGGTATTCGCGCGATATCAACCAATGGTGTGTTGCGCATGCGAGCGAATCTCGATAGCAGTACGGAATCGGTAAGCTACTCTTTTTGTAGTAGTGTTCGCCTGTAGAACGCAAGCCACACACACCCTACGAAGACAACGAAGAGCTCATCGCTTCTTGGCGATGATGACAGCTCGGGATGGGGAAGGGTAGCCTTCGATCGTGCGAGTGGAATCTGTGGGATCGAGAAAGTCGCTTAACGATTCAAAGGTCATCCAATCGGTGCGACGTTGTTCTTGGCTGGTTGTTCTCGATACGTCGATGATTCGGATCTCGCCAAAGCCGGTTCGGCGGAGCCAAAGCTCGAGTATGGCGACTGATGGAATGAACCAGACGTTGCGCATCTTGGCGTAGCGGTCCTCGGGAACTAACACTGTCTGATGGGCATCCTCTAGGACAATCGTTTCGAGGAGCAATTGTCCGCCGGCTTTGAGCGTACTAGCGAGGATCTGCAAATGCTCGATCGGATTGGGTCGATGGTAAAGCACACCCATCGAGCAAGTGATATCGAAGCCTTGGATATCGCGAGGCAGATCGACATCGGCAAGGGGAACCACATAGTGTCGCTCGTCGTCCGGCCAGTACTTTCGAAAGACTTCGAATTGAGACACCGACAGAAGAAACGGCTCGCACCCCAGAACCATTGAAGCTCCTGCAGCCAACATCTTCCATCCGTAGTAACCATTCCCGCTGCCGACATCCAAGACCAGCTTACGATCGAAGTCGATCTGCGAGGCGAATCGATTCCACTTCAAACAAGAGCGCCATTCGGTATCGATGCTCACCCCAAGCAATTCCAACGGCCCCTTGCGCCAAGGGTGAAAACGCATGAGTGTCTGCCGCAGTGAATCTTGCTTATCGCCAGTCGATTCTAGACTCGGCGCAGCAGCTTTCGAATCGCTTTGAATAGGAAGGACCCGCACCACGTCACCACTAGCATCAATGCTCGCTGCGACATCGGGCAACAGATTGTAAGCTTCTTTCCAACCAGACAGGCTTCCGTGGTGCTCAATAGAAAATCGCTGAGGGCAGACTTGTTCAATGCGATCTGCCAAGCTGTAGAATCGTAGTTCGCGGAGCTGCGTGACACAGCCTTTTCGATCCAAAAATGAAATGCTCATCGCTGGTCTATCAACTTAGTTTGACCGCGAGGATCGAAGCGAAGTTAAAGCATTGGAACCAGGGCACCACTTGCTGAAAGCCTACATCGCGCAGCCGAGTCTCATGGGCTTCGAGCGTTTCTGGCACAAGAAAGTTCTCGATGGCCGCGCGCTTTTGAGCGATCTCTAAATCGCTGTAGCCATGTGCACGCTTGAAGTCATGATGTAACTCGGTCAACAGACTTTGCTGCAAAGGATCGTCGAAACAGATCTTTTCGCTCAGCAGTAAGGCACCGCCGGGAATCATCGCATCGCAGATTTTACGGAGCAGGGCAGGGCGGTCTTCCAGTGGAACGAACTGCAAGGTGAGATTCAGCACTACAAACGAAGCTCGATCAAACTCAACATCGCGAACGTCGCGTTGAAGCAAAGCGACTTGGCAATGAGCCTGCGATCGATCCGCGTCTAGAATTTCCTGCAGCCTTTGAATCATCGCGGGTGCATTGTCGACTGCGTAGAGAGTGCAATCTGCGGGAGCTTGATTTCGCATCAAGCGCGTGGCGGCTCCCAACGAGCAGCCCAGGTCATAAAGCTGTGTACCAGGTTTCGCGAACCGCGTCGTCAATTGCTCGATCATCGAGAGGATCGAAGCGTAACCAGGAACGCTGCGAGCGATCATGTCGGGAAAGACGTCCACCACCGATTTGTCGAAGGTAAACTGCCCGACTCGCTCGCGGGGGAAGGAATAGATCGTATCTTTACTCACGCGAACTTTTCTAACTCTAGTTTTCTGGCTCTAGTTTTCCGGCTCGATCGTCGCCGACATGCTTCCAGCGCACTGCGAGGCCATCGGATCGCGCCCGAACGCATGAATCTGCTCTTGCTTCAGTTCAGCATGCTCTTTGGTGGTTGTTAATAGGATCGCGCGGCCCTTGTTGTGGACCTCTTTAGCGACTTCCATTCCCTTTTCCAGCGTGTGC
>CAYWNG010000858.1:0-2623 GCA_964458685.1 uncultured Pirellulaceae bacterium | reverse complement strand
ATGTCGTGGAATGAGTATCCGACCATGCGTCCGGAGTCCGATCCACCGCTGACCGATTCAAAGATCGCCCACCACAAAAAGATCTGGGTGATGACTGGCAGAAAACGCATTAGCGTGCCCAGCGCGAAATCGCCGCGGTAGGCTAGTCGCTCCTCGAGAGCAATGCGGAAGATCGTCCACCAACAGTGCATTCGAGCACCCAGACCAAGCGGCTTCGATGGCGGAGGCTCATACGCGGCCACGTCGCTCATGACTGCACCTCGGACTTAGCCGTTTCACTACCTTGCTCGGGACCGCGCGTGTCGTGAAAGAGCTTCGAGATCACCTCTTCCAGCGGCGGATCCTCGACGGCCACATCTTCGATTTGAAAACGGTTCAGCGCTTCCGTCAAAACTCGCGCGACTTGCAAGCGTTGACAACGAAGAGTCACTTTGGGTAGCTCAATCGATTCGACTTCAGCGATGGATTCGATGCCCGTCGCCAACTCACCGTCGGCAAGTCGCAAGCGAACCAAGCGTGTCGAGCTGAAATTGTCGACGACTTCGCTGAGCGATCCATCGAACTTGATCGCTCCGTCATTGATGACTACGACGCGGCGACAGAGGGCAGCGATGTCTTTCATGTAGTGACTGGTGAGCAGAATGGTGATCTTACG
Organism: uncultured Pirellulaceae bacterium; assembly: GCA_964458685.1. GTDB lineage: Bacteria > Planctomycetota > Planctomycetia > Pirellulales > Pirellulaceae > Aureliella. The sequence goes on along the minus strand of CAYWNG010000858.1, from coordinate 1,968 downwards.
CTGCTCTTGGTAGTAGCGGAGGAACTGCTGAATGTTATGTTGAGCGACAACATCCAGGCCGATAGTGGGCTCGTCCAAGAAGAGGATTTCAGGCGAGTGCAAAAGAGCCGCGATCAGCTCCATCTTCATGCGCTCGCCCAGCGAGAGCTCGCGGACGGGGCGTCCAAGCAACTTACGAACGCCGAGCAATTCCGTCAGTTCGTCGAGCGTTTTTTGGAACTGGCTAGCGTCAATTCGATAGATCTGCTGATGCAGTCGGAACGATTCTTGGCTGGGCAGATCCCACCACAATTGATTCTTCTGGCCCATCACCAAAGCGAAACGGCTGCGATACTCGTTGGATCGCTCCCAAGGCACGAACCCCATCACTTTGCACGAACCGCCCGAGGGATAGATGACTCCCGAAAGAAGCTTGAGCGTTGTGGTCTTTCCGGCACCATTGGGGCCAAGGAAAGCCACAAACTCACCCTGTTCGACCTTCAAGTCAATTCCGCGAACTGCGTCAACTTGTCTGTACTCGCGGTGAACCAGACCGCGAATCGCAGCCATTAGGCCCTCTCGCTTCTGGTAGACCCGATACGATTTTGATAGATTCTCGATTTCAATAATAGCCATGATGCTCGACGCGTGTTGGGTAGTGGCTGGTGTGCCCTATCATAGTGGCTTGCCAGTACATCAGACACCCCCAAGCGGCACTCGCCGATTCGACCTGTGATTTGCAAGTGATTTCGTTTGATTGGGCGTAATTCGACGCCTTGGCTGTCAGCTACCTTACAAGAGTTTTAATACCGAGTTCAAGCATGGAAAACTATCGAGTTGGCATTGGCCACGACACCCATCGATTGACCGAAGGTGGTCCACTTCGCATTGGTGGAGTTGATATCCCCTTTGACAAGCACTTAGAGGGACATAGCGACGCCGATGTGCTTCTTCACGCAATCACCGATGCGATTTTAGGAGCGGCCTCGCTAGGAGACATCGGCGAGATGTTTCCTGACACCGATCCCAAAAACAAGAATAAGGATTCTGCAGACATGCTTTCCGCTGCGGCAGAACGCGTGATCAGCTTGGGTTGGAAGGTTGCCAATCTAGACTGCGTGGTCCATGCACAGAAGCCTAAGATACTTCCTTACCGCGATGCCATTTTGCAGCGAATCAGCGAAATCCTCGTGCTGCGCCCCGATCAAATCGGAGTCAAAGGGAAAACCGGCGAGGGCGTTGGTCCCGTAGGCCAAGGTGAGATCATTCAAGCTCAGTGCGTTTGCCTTCTTCAACGCATTGAACGCGGCAAGCCCGGCGACGGGATCGGATTTTAAAGCGTCACTGGGTACGTGTTAGTCTCTCTTGATGTTTGCTTCGAGTTGCCGCATCTCAGCGTCCAAGCGCGAACGCTGCGATTGAGCCGCGGCAACTGAGGTTACTCGCGGCACAACCACGAATACATATTCACAGCTAGGCGGTAAAGGCCCAGCGGACAAGTTCAGTGAGCTTGGGTGTCTTGCCTTGCCACAAGATACCGACTCGGAAGATGCGACCTGCCAGCCATACGCAACCAGCCGTGGCCGCAACAAGCAAGACGACACCCAGCAGTAGTTGCCACGTTGGAACAGTTGATCCCGTCGCCATCCGCAAGACCATCGTTGTGGGTGTTGCCGGGGGGAAAAGTGAAAAACCGACAGCCAACGATCCATTGGGCTCTTGGATCAACAAGAACCAAACGAACATTGGCGACATGAGCAGAATCCAGGCGGGTAACAGCATCGACTGAGCCTCTTTCAACTGCGATACTGAAGCTCCCACAGCAAGGAAGATCGAGGCATAGAACATCACGCCCATGATCTGAAACACGATAAACCAGGGAATCAAATGCAGAGGGATCATGTCGGAATATCCCTTCTGTACGGCAAAGATGTAGGCACCCACAACATAAAAAGCTACGATCGTCAGCGACCCAGCCACGCACCCCAG
>CAYWNG010000857.1:0-2630 GCA_964458685.1 uncultured Pirellulaceae bacterium | reverse complement strand
TCGCCAGACGGTGGATTAACCGACTTCGCAGCTACAGACAAACTAAGCTTCCCTCCACCGCTTGGCAGCGGTGGCTACGTGCTTTCGCGGAGCGAAAGGCGACTATCGAACTGAAAGAAAAAGAAAAATGAACCTTGCTTCGCTATTTCGACGATCGACTTGGGTTTGGATGCTATGGACGCTGGCGTTAACGCAAACGGCGGCTCAAGGACAAGAAATCTGGTCGGGCTTTCGAGGCCCAGGATCGTTGGGATACGCTGAAAACGAGAACCTGCCTGACAAGTGGACGACAACAGAAAATGTTGCTTGGAAACGAGACATTGCTGGACGCGGTTGGTCGTCGCCCGTGGTGTGGAACGACCGCGTATTTCTCACTACGGTGATCAACACCGGCGAAATGGAAGCTCCGAAAAAGGGACTTTACATCGGTGGTGATCGGATGAAACCACCTACCTCGGTTCATCAATGGAAAGTAATCTGCTTAGATCTCAATAGCGGTGAAGTGCGTTGGGAAAAGCAAGTTCACGAAGGCGTTCCAGCCGCGTCGATGCACATTAAGAGCAGCTATGCCTCGGAGACCGCTGTAACCGATGGCCAACGCGTGGTCGTCTGCTTCGGCAATCTGGGACTCTTCTGTTTTGACATGGAGGGCAACGAACTTTGGCGGCGCGACATCACTCCTCGAAAGACTCGCGCTGGCTGGGGCACCGCAGCATCGCCCGTCTTGCATGAGGGGAAGGTTTACTACTGCTACGACAACGAAGAGGCATCGTTCCTACAAGCCATCGATGCTAAGACGGGCACCGAGCTGTGGAGGAAAGACCGCGACGAGAAGAGCAATTGGTCGACGCCACTAGTCTGGAAGAATTCACAGCGAACCGAAATCGTGACTCCTGGAACAGGCCTGGTTCGATCATACGACCTAGAAGGAAATTTGCTTTGGTCGCTTAAGGGCATGTCGTCGATCACAATCGCTACTCCCTTTGTTTCCGGCGATCTGCTGTATCTATCTTCAGGCTATGTCATCGACCCCAAGCGTCCCATCTATGCCATCAAGCCGGGTGCCAGCGGCGATATCTCGTTGAAGGATGGCGAGTCGAGCAATGCATTTATCAGTTGGAGTCAACCGAAAGCTGCTCCCTATAATCCAAGCACCTTGGTCTATCGAGATCGAATGTACGTGCTTTATGACCGAGGAACCGTGGCCTGTTACGATGCAAAAGATGGTCACGAGGTCTACGGGATGAAGCGACTGACCGGCAGCAGTGCATTCACAGCCTCCCCATGGGCCTACAATGGCAAGGTGTTTTGCTTAAGCGAAGATGGTGTCACCACGGTATTTAAAGCCGGTGACGAATTCGAACTCTTGCACACCAACGCTCTGGCCGAAGATGATATGGGCATGGCTAGTCCAGCTATCGTTGGCGATCTGCTGCTCATACGAACCTCGGCAAGAATCTACTGCTTTCGCAAGTAAGCGTGGTGTTCGTCACTACTTAATTCGTAAATATGCTCGCGCCGTTTCTTGGCATCGAGCTAACCACACTATCGAATCAACTAAACAGAGAGACCCATGTCGACCAATCGTCAGAAGATACTTGGCCGTTTCCGTGAGAAGATTGCCAGCGGCTTACCCATTATCGGTGGCGGAGCCGGAACGGGCATCAGTGCAAAGTGCGAAGAGGCCGGTGGCATCGACCTGATCGTCGTGTACAACTCGGGGCGATATCGCATGGCCGGTCGTGGATCGTTAGCTGGCCTAATGCCTTTTGGAAATGCCAATGAGATCGTTAAAGAGATGGCTCGCGAAGTCATTACAGCGGTGAAACACACGCCGGTTCTGGCTGGTGTCTGTGCCGTTGATCCTTTTATGCTTCGTGATCATTTTCTTCGCGAGCTTCAGCAGTTGGGCTACGCGGGAATTCAGAATTTTCCGACCGTGGGTTTGATCGACGGAACCTTCCGCGCGAATCTTGAAGAGACAGGGATGAGCTTTGCGCTCGAGATCGACTGCATCGCTGCCGCGAGACAAATGGACTTGTTGACAACGCCGTATGTCTTTGATGTCGAACAGAGTCGAGCGATGACTAAGGCTGGGGCTGATATCATCGTCGCGCATATGGGCCTGACGACCAGCGGCACGATCGGAGCCGAGACGGCTTTGACTCTGGACGACTGTGTACAGCGAGTCGGAGCCATCGCTGAAGCTGCCCTGGCAATTCGCTCGGATGTGATCGTCCTATGTCACGGCGGGCCGATTGCCATGCCTTCAGACGCTCAATTCATGCTTCGATCGCTACCGATGATACATGGGTTCTATGGAGCCAGTTCGATGGAGCGACTGCCAGTCGAAACCGCCTTGACCGCTCAAGTATGCGATTTTGTGTCGCTCAAGAGATAGTCTACCGCTCACGCACTCAACGAAAAAAGCGGGCAACTGTTCTAATGCGATTTGCTTCAGAGTCAATTGACCCGCTGATTCCAGACCAGCCGAAATGCCGTTAGGCTTCGGTTATCAAAACCGGACGCTAACGAGAGCGTCCGGCTTAGAAATACTAGCCGCCAGCCGTTAGGCGCCGTTAGGCTCCGGTTCCTTCGGATTTGAAGTTAGTCGATGACGAAAACAAGAT
>CAYWNG010000856.1:0-2636 GCA_964458685.1 uncultured Pirellulaceae bacterium | reverse complement strand
AGCGGGGGACGGCAAAGTGGCTGCACTTCACTGGAATCACGCTGGGTTTAGGAGAGACTTGTCGAGGCCTAATACATCGAGCGGTTCAACTGGCTAAAGCGGCTGGATGGAAAGTCAGCTTTGACGTCAACTACCGAGGCAAACTATGGAGTGCACAAGAAGCTAGTCAGACCTGCTTGCCCTATCTCGAATTGGCGGACGTTGTGTTTCTGCCGATTCGCGATGCAAGACTACTGTGGGGAATCGAATACGATAACGAAGAGCTCGACCGTGACCCAAAATCGTTGGCTTCGCGTGTTTCCAGCGCGATGTATGACGTAATGTCGGGTTCGTTAGCAACGAGGTCGGAAGAGTCCGCATTAGTAATGACACTGGGATCGCAAGGAGCGTGCGCAATGCGAGGCCGATCATTCTGCTTCGCTCCCACGACTGCTGTTCCAGCGGTTGGTCGATTGGGAGGCGGCGATGCCTTTACAGCAGGATTTCTCAGCGGTCTGTTACGATCGAACAATTTCGACTTAAACGACTCGGACTCAAGCAATTTCAACTCAAACAGCTTGGAACGTGCCTTGAACTGGGGCAACGCAGCCGCTCAATTGAAGTACTCGATCCCTGGCGACATTCCATTTTTTAGTCTATCCGAAGTTGAAAAGCTGGCCAGCGGCGTTCCTGGTCAACAGCCTTTTCGATAATCGCAACACACCTTCGATACGCAATACTCAACGAGTTAAGATCACAACGAATATGAGTTCCACAACTGTAGAGCCGCAACTTGACATGCTGGTGATCGCGCCGCATCCGGATGACGCTGAACTTGGTGCGGGTGGAGCGATCATCAAGATGGTCGAACTGGGTTGGCGCGTTGGTGTCCTGGATCTTACCAATGGCGAACCGACTCCCTTTGGGAGTATAGAAACACGAGCCAAAGAGACGCGAGCAGCGACTTCGATTCTTGGAATTCCTTGGCGAGAGAATCTTGGATTGCCGAATCGCTTTCTGGAGCCAACACTCGAAGCCCGAGCCAAGTTAGCCAATGTATTCCGTCGCGTCAGACCTCGGTGGCTCTTCGCGCCCTATTGGGAAGACGCTCATCCCGATCACGTTGCGGCAACGCAGTTAATCGAAGCGGCTCGATTCTGGTCGAAACTCACCAAGAGCGACTTGGAAGGCGAGCCTTATCATCCGCAGAGAATTTTCAACTACTATTGCGTTCACTTAAAGCATGTGGCTCAACCAGCCTTTGTGTTAGACATTTCCGCTCAATGGGATAAGAAGTTGGCTTCGATTGCCGCGTACGCAAGTCAGTTCACAGTCGGCAAAGAAGATGTGCAACCGTCGTTCCTCGAACGAATTCGCGACGAAGCAGCCTATTGGGGTAAGATGATCGGTACGCGGTACGGTGAGCCGTTTACATGTCGCGAGCCGATTGCTTTGACTGACTTACGCGGGTTGATTTGAACTGCTGTAGAATTAGCGCGGTGCCGCTATAGACTTTTCACTTTTAAGAATTGAGTTTTGCAATGTTAGCTCGAGTCTCCACGCTTACGCTTTTCCTTTTGACTGTATTCGTGTGCAGTCGGGCCAAGGGTGAAGACCCAATTCGTCATTCACTTTTCATCGCAGGACCTGATTTCACAGGCATCATCAACGAAGAGGGAGTCGAGACATGGAACGCTGGTCGCAAGGCAGCTCGCGATGGCTTTGTGCTCGCTAACGGAAATGTGCTGATTGCTTGGGACGATGAAGTCAAAGAGCTCAACCCAAGCAGGAACAACGAAGTCGTCTTTTTTTATCGACGATCACAAGCCAACAAAGAGATCGGAACTGCCGAGCGACTCGCCAACGGCAATACGCTGATCACAGAGTTGGGAGCTGAACCAAAATTGATCGAAGTAACGCGCAGCGGCCAGGTTGCTGTGACAGTGAAGCTAGAGCCCGAGACCGACAACGCTCACATGCAGACTCGCATGGCTCGCAAGTTACCCAATGGCAACTACCTTGTACCGCACTTGTTGGCTTTTAAGGTCAAGGAATATGACGTCTACGGAAACGTCGTTCGAGTAATCAAGACCGACTTAGATGAGCTGGGCGGACGCAAAGCTGAAAATTGGCCGTTCACCGCAATACAACTGGATAATGGCAACACTCTGGTCAATTTGACTCACGGAAACAAGACCGCAGAGTTCGATTCCCATGGTAAGGTGGTCTGGCAAGTTTCCAACGATGATTTTCCGGACCTCAAGCCTTTTGACGATCCTTGCGGAGGCCAACGCCTGCCTAACGGTAATACGGTCATTACTTCGTACCATGCGAGCAAAGGCATCAAGATTTTTGAAGTGAACCGCGAAAAGAAGATTGTTTGGAAGTACGAAGGCCCCTTCCGCGCTCATGAATTCCAAGTGCTGACGACCAATGGTGAGAAGATTCCGAATCCGCCCATGAAGTAGGTTAAGCGTCGCTTCCACCGCTTGGCAGCGGGTGGCTACGGGTAGCCACCGTCGCCAGACGGTGGATTGCCTGCGCGTAATGGAACCGCTGTCGATTGTCCCGCTTAACGCGCTGCTTCCACCGCTTGGCAGCAGGTGGCTACGGGTAGCCACCGTCGCCAGACGGTGGATTGCCTGCGCGTAATGGAA
>CAYWNG010000855.1:0-2638 GCA_964458685.1 uncultured Pirellulaceae bacterium | reverse complement strand
TGGGATCGGGAGACGTTCAATATCAACTTGATTCAGGCAGACCAAAACGATAAAGGAACTCCAAGAATCGCATATACGGCTCAGTGTCGGCTTACCGTCCATTTCAAGGATGGTCGGTCGGTAACTCGGATCGGTACAGGTTTCGGGAACGGCTTTGATAAAGACCCCGGTAAAGCGCACGAATCGGCGATCAAAGAGGCTGAATCGGACGCCATGAAACGAGCGGCTATGACGCTCGGGGATCGGTTTGGATTGGCTCTCTATGACAAAACAAAAGCAAATGTTGTAGACGCGAATGATGCGGCAAAAATGCTCCAGCAAAGGGCTTCTCAAATCGCAAACGAATGGGAACTTACCAATACTGAGTTGGACGCCCTGAAAGCGAATTTGAAGCCAAAGGGCGTAAAGGCTTCTGAAGTCATTGTCCAGGCAGAAACTGAAGATGTCAGATCAAAAGATGAATTCGAACAGTACGTTATCTCAGCCTTCAACATCTCAGCCCCGTTTGTTGCTAGTGGATCGGGTGCCAAATGAAGGCGCAATGTTTATCGTCAAGTCGGCTTCCATTTGGAACCATTGGTATGAGGTTTACATTTCCGAAGGCGGTCAAATGAATTGCGACTGCATGGATCGGATTTGTAGACGAAAAACCCCGCATTTAATCGACGTGATGACTGGCGCGAACAAGCACAGTTGCAAACATCAAAAGATGGTAGCAAACGCTATCAAGGAAACAATGAAATGAGTATAAACCGAGTTGTACTAATCGGTCGCCTTACCCGCGACCCAGAACTTAAAACCACCGCGACGGGCAAGAACGTTGTGGAATTCTCTATCGCCGTCAATAAGCGGATCAAACCAGCCGAGGGCGCGGACGCCGACTTTTTCCGCGTCAAGGCATGGTCACAGACCGCCGACTACGTAAACAGCTACATCGGCAAAGGTCGCCTAGTCGCCGTAGATGGTCGCCTCGAAACGCGGAAATACACAGACAAAGACGGTAACAACCGGGAGATTGTCGAAGTGGTTGCCGATAACGTCAACGCGCTAGATCGTCCGATTGAGACAGCTAGTAAATCGACTTTGACGGGTGGCGATGAATATGATCCGTGGGGTGACGAATGATCCCCGAAGGCTACGAAATTTGCGACTTGGATGACGCGGAGAAAATACTTTATTTTGGTCACGTTTGCGAGTTTATCAAACACACTGAGCGCGGTCATGGTGATTTATCTCATCAGTATATCGTCAGCTTGCCAGATTGCCGCATAGGCAAGCTTTACGATTATGAGATTCGCGATGCGCTTCCCATTTTACCCATTCGAAAGATCAAAGACTCTGAGCCGGAACCGGAACCGCATGAGGTTAGTGATGAATCAGCGATTGCAACCGAAATGGTCAAAGAGTACATGAAAATTTTTCAAGGCTTTGGAGGCAAAAATGGAAACGACTAGCATCATTCTCAATCGCATCGAACCCGGCGCGATCCTACGGCGAAAGAAAACGTTTACCAACCAAGAAAACGAGTATGTGCGGGTCGTTGGCTGGGACTCTCGCAAGCACCGTTACGCGGCTGAACTTGGCATCATGTTTGATGGTGAATTCGTGAAACAGCGTGAAATCTACATCGGCGCGACGTGGGAGCTGAACTACGAAAGGGAGGTCGTGTGATCGTGATATCTTACGAACAATTCTTAAATGCAAAAAAGAAAAGTTTCGGCACGTTTGGATTGGACATTCAATGCAATTCACCTCACCTATTCCCGTTTCAAAATTATGCTACTTCGTGGGCGTTGAAAAAGGGGAAATGTTGCCTGTTTGCAGGTACTGGGTTGGGCAAAACTCGGATGCAATCGATGTTTGCATCACACATTGGCGGCATTGTACTAATATTGGCTCCATTGGCAGTTGCAGGGCAAACAGTTATAGAAGCTGCATCTATCGGAGTTTCAATGCGATACATCCAAGACCCATCTCAAATTGATGGCAACGGGATTTACATCACAAACTATGATCGGGTCGAGTTGTTTGCCGACGTAAATGCAAGCGGCGTGATTCTTGACGAGTCAAGCATCATCAAAAGTCACGATGGCAAGTATCGAAAGTATTTGCAAGATCGGTTCAAGGATGTTCCTTTCAAGTTGTGCTTATCCGCAACTCCGGCGCCTAATGATTACATGGAACTTGGTACGCATTCCGAGTTTATTGGTGCAATGTCTCGATCCGAGATGCTTGCAACCTACTTCACTCACGATGGCGGCGACACATCGAAATGGAGGTTGAAGGGTCATGCGCGAAAAGATTTCTTTGATTGGGTTTCAACATGGGCATTGATGTTTTCACATCCGAGAGATATTGGTTTTGACCAAGATGGTTATGACCTTCCAGAACTAAGAGTGCATAACCACGTCATTGATGCCGGTAGTCACATTACCGACAACTTGTTTGGGGGAGTGAATGTAAACGCATCGAATCTTCATTCTTTGCTACAAGACACTGCTGAAGAACGCGCTGCGGAAGCATTGAGGATTATTAGCAATGAACCGAACGAAGAATGGTTAGTTTGGGTCAATACGGACAAAGAACAAGATGCAATCTTAAATCTGATTGATGGTTTTGTCTCAGTCCGAGGATCAGA
>CAYWNG010000854.1:0-2641 GCA_964458685.1 uncultured Pirellulaceae bacterium | reverse complement strand
ACCGAAGAACCGTTTGGTATGCCAGACGACGCAACTGCACCGCGACTCGATTGGTTAGAGCTTGCAAGCGGTCTGAGAACTGCAAGCGAATTGTAGAGCGCGCCGTTGGTAATTTTCTTTTGGGGGTGGAGTTCTAATGAAAAGAAACATTATTAGAGTTGGGGATAGGGTTCGAGTTATCAATCCAAGTCTTCGCGTCAAGCGGGTCGGCTATCCGTTGCATTTTCGAGAGATACCTCTCCCAGATTATGCGACCGAAATAATCAAATTGCTTCCGCGTGATGGGTCAATTTGGACAGTCAATGAAATTGCCACAGTCGAAGACGCTTTGAAAAAATATGAAGTGCGAAGGCAAAACTTTGGTGGACCCATTCGGTCGATTCATTATCACCCTCAAGACCTGTCAATGGATGAGTATGAATTTGGATTTCCTGCATCAAGGGTTTGTCCAAAAATAGGACACATTGGAACAGTCACCGATGTAGTCACTAGGAAAACTGGACATAGATCTGCGGGGATTGTTGATTGGGAGACGGGTATGCAAGACCCCCCGCATTTGGCAAACGAAAAAACTCACCGCATCGCTACAGTTGAATTTGACAGCGACATTTTACAATCGGTTTTTGCTTCGTACTGCATCGAAAATTTGTTGAAAGTTGAGGCGAACGACTGATGAAATTCACTCAAGACTTCATTGACTTCGTGGACTGGTTTAACCGGTTCCACAATTCCCATTACACATACGAGAAGGCGGCAGAACTCGCCAGAACCCCGAGAACAAACATGAACACGGCTTACATTACTTTCGACTCACCACGGATTTACAAGAGCGTCTACGCGGAGGCGTCGGCATGAATTGGCGAGACGGGATAGACACTGGACAACTCGCTCCAAAAGACATTCTGAGCGAATTGTGCAAACTGCATCTCGGAAAACCGATCATGGCTTCTTCCATTTCAAAAGACGAAGACATCGTCACCTTGAATCGGATTCAGTCACTTGCGGAATCGTTGGCAGAAATGCACTTAATGCACAGCGAATGGTTGACCGCCGACTCTGATCTAGACAAACACAAATTCAAATCAGGCTATGACAAGGCTCACGCATACGCGTTGGAGACGGCATACGAACTTGGATTCCTTGGGGAGGCGAAATGAAGCAAAAAACTAAAGCGTTCATCGCTCTTTCAGTGATGACACTTGCTCCAAGCTTAGTAATGCTATACGGTTTAGTCCTCGGATACACATTCACCTTTGAGCAAGGATCCGGCGCGTTTTTGCTAGTGTGCTTGTTTGCTATTGGTGCGCTTTTAATTAGCATGATGGAGGACAAATGAGTTCCTGGATTCGGTTTGAGGATGGTCGATCCAGAGCGTTGCCGCAACACGCGACGATACTTAAAGATGGTCGGCTTGTCATTAAAAACGAATTGGCTGTTGAGTTTGGGATAACCCCAGGCAAATTTGTTGAGATTTACCATAGTCCAGATGTATCGTCAATTGCGTTCAAAGTAATTGACGAACCTAGTCCGTACGCGATCAAAGTCACAAGCACAACATCGGGAGGTGCTGAAACATTCAACCAACCGTGCGGCAAAGGCAAAGGCATGCCATCCGCCTGTATCGGACTTCGAGGGTTTCTGAATTCCAGAAGAATCGGGCTAGCATCAAAGGTTAAAGGTGAGTTTTTTAGAGACCCCCAGCATCCAGAATTGTGTGTCTTTAAGTTTGCTGAACCGCCAGTAGTCATGTCAGCAACTGAGCACGTTCGCGCCCAGTTTCATAAGGCCAGTGGTGCTGAAAAAGTAGTAGGAGACCAAGCATGAACCACCAAAAGCTATCCGACGTCATCCTCGACTATCCCAAGCCGACCGATCAAAGGTTCGCTGAAATCGAGCAGGAACGTCGAATCAGGCGAATGATTCAAGCCGGATCAATCAAACAAGACACGGCAAACGAACCCGGAGCCAATCCGCTACACGTCGTCGCGGTCGTTGCTTTGATCGCCCTAGCGTTGGTCGCCTTCTTCGCTGCTGGCGGGACGGGTGATTTGGAAACGAAGAGGGTGGAGGTAGTTAGCGAATGAGCATCGGTTGCGACCTTGGCAGTCTTAACGAATTTTACGCTGAGTCTTTCCACCGAAGCCAGAAAGATCGGAGATGTATTGAGCTTTTCGACGGATACATCAAGAAAGGTGATGTTTACGTTTCTATTCGAGCAAAGTCGGATGGTGAGTTTTGGTCTGAATGCCAATCTCTCAAGGGTTACCACCTTTGCAGAGCACTTCATCGGATGTATGCGTTCGTGAATGGGATTGCAGAATGCGTTATCCCTATTGGAGGGCTGCACGAAGTCAATGAGGAAGATTTGACAACTTATTTTGGAGTCTCTTGGGAACATAACCAGTCGATTCTTAGGTGCCTTGCATCTGTGGGGGTGATTGGCAAATTCTGGGAAAACGAAGATGGCGAGAAGGTTGAAATTGAGCCAGCTACTGATGCTGATTGGATGGAAGTGACGAGGCTTAGTTTGGAGTACGCGCCATACAATCCACAGCCGAAATGGGACGCACTAGGGAGACTGATCGAAACAACAACGGAGGTAGTTAGCCAGTGAGGATCATCATCGACATCAAAGAAGGGG
>CAYWNG010000853.1:0-2642 GCA_964458685.1 uncultured Pirellulaceae bacterium | reverse complement strand
TAAGGTCATCGACGTAGTTATCGGCCTGCGAGTGTCGCACGACGATGAGCAACGCGGACTTGACGTTAGCCAGCACGGTGAAGAAGGTTACATCCTTCACTAATGCCCTTGGATGATACACATTCGCATACACCCATATTTCTAACGAGGAAAAACATGAAAAAAGTGGAAGCCATTGTGCGTCACTTCAAGCTAGAGGACATCAAGAACGCTCTAACCGAGGCTGGCGTTAACGGGATGACCGTAACTGAAGTCCGCGGTTATGGCCGACAGAAGGGACACACCGAAGTCTATCGCGGTACTGAGTACAACGTTGACTTTGTCCCTAAGGTCAAGATTGAAGTCGTCTGCAGTGACAAGAATTTGCAAACTGTCGTCGATACCATTCTGCGATCTGGACAAACTGGCCAGATTGGTGACGGAAAGATCTTCATCACTACGCTTGACAATGCGATTCGCATTCGAACCGGCGAAGCTGGCGAAGAAGCTCTGTAGCAAAACTCGCTTCAAGTGACTTCCTGTGGGACGTCAATCCAAAGCAAAAACAAAAACACCTTGCCTCGCGGCAAGGTGTTTTCTTTTTTTCAGAGCTAGGCTATCAAGTTCTTAGAACGTGAAGACCATGTCGCCACCGAAAGCCAGTTGGCTCGATCTATTGCCTTCGTTGAATCCGAATCGGTTCTGGTCCCAAACCTGACGAATTTCAGGACGGAAGACCAAGTTCGCATTGTGGCGGTAGTTCATACCAAGTGTGTAGTTGTACAAGTCGCCATTGGCTACGTTGTTGAAGAATGTTCCACCGTAGTTGAACCATTCAAAGCGTTGTCCAACAGAGATCTTGTCGGTCAATTGGTAGATCAGGTACTGGTTGGTACCAAAGGTGTTGCGAACGCGAGCACCAACGCGGTTGTCGGTCAGCAACATGTCTACCTGGCTGATATAGGTCAGCTTGTCAGACAGAGCACCAGTCAAAATCACACTGTGGATCTGACCCTTTTCACCGTTGGTAGCAACGTTTGAATCGCCAAACCGACCAATGCAAGAGCTGTAAATTGCAGTCCAAGTGTCGTTGAGCTTGTGCTTGAAACCGCCCAAGTAAGCGTCGCCGTTGTCACGGAAACCGCTGTCCCAACCCATTACGTAGCCATTGAACAACTGAGTGTCGTCGCTGACTTTGTAGGTGGTCAATGCACCGGTGTGAGTGAAAGGCTCAGCATTGTAGAACATGAACTGACGGCTGTAGAAGAAGTTTCCAGTTGCCTGAACTACTTCGTTACCTACGATCGTGAAAAAGCGACCCATCTTGACGCTCAAGTCGCCCATAGCAACTTCACCGTAAAGCTGAGGCATAGCATGACCGTATCCAGAACCTTGCAGTCCAGCGGCGATTGAGGTGTTATCCCAAGTGCTGTCGAAGTGAGGTGCTGTGATTCCAAACGCTTGTGTGTCAGGTGCGTCGGTACCGTATAGGTAGTCGATACGTCCACCCCAACCCAATCCCTTGCTGCCGTCGGCAATCTTTTCAGCGTAGAACCACTGTTGTTGTAGTTGAACGTTGTTTGGCAGCGTGTTAAAGCTGTTTGGATTAGCCTTGGTGTGGTATCCAACATTGGACCATCCACCAATTGTAAAGCCAGCGATTGGACATGGAATCAACTTCCATGGATCATCACCACCTGGCAATCCGTCGCAGCCTGCATCGCAAGCCGAGTCACATGTTGGGCAGTCGCTGCAGCCCGAAACAGGTGTATCGCCGCAGGAATATGCGGTTGGGATTACTCTCGAATATTCGCTCTTGGTGGCTGAGCTGCGAAATGCGTCGCCAGCTCGTACAACTGGCGCTTGAGCCATCGCCGATCCGCCACAAAATGTCATAGCACTCAAGAGTGCCATCACCGAAAACTTAGATAGTTTCATCTGTAATTCTTCCTTGAACTTCCGAAACCGTACTCGGTCTGTCATGCGAGCCCCCGAAACAGACCTTGGCATGAGCAGGGCTCCTGCCCCCCTTTGTAAACGGTCGTTTACATAGCCAGTTAAATCGGATGGATGCTCTAACCAAGTCGAATAAAGCAGTTTGGAATCCATTAAATGCAGCTAACGCGACTCAAGATTTTGCCTAGGTAAACCTTAACGGTTGAGAAATTGCAATGAAAGCTATAGAAAGCTGGCAAAAGTTGCTAGAGTTTAGCGGCTAATCCAAAGATGCCATCGTTTCGAACCCAACGGTTCGCTGACCCCGGCGACTGAATGAAAAAAGCCCGACAGCACCTGAGGGGAGTGCTGTCGGGCTCGATTAATGGAGGGGTATCTACACTGCTTACTACCAGCAATGGACCGCCTGCGTCATGCTGCTTTTCGCGTCGAGCTGTTGCTTTTCAGCTCGATCCTACTGATCGGAATGGTCAGTGGCAGTGTAGCGCTTTCCACTTCCAACTCACTCCGCAAGATACGCACTCCAGGAGGAGCTTGAACTCCAATGCGTACCTTATCATTTCCCAAGGAGACAATGGTCAGCACAATGTCCTCCCCTAGGTGTATACACTCCGATTCGCGACGCGATAGTATCAACACGACTCAATCCTCCTTGACAAATGATTCGCAATAATTCAACCCAGCGGCGGTCATTCTCGGGTTGTTGA
>CAYWNG010000852.1:0-2647 GCA_964458685.1 uncultured Pirellulaceae bacterium | reverse complement strand
CAAGGCTACATTCCAGCTCTTACAGACAACGTACGGATTGTTTCCAGTGGACACATCAAAAGACGAACTTACGCCTAATTCAACAAAAATCGCTTTAGCGCAAGTGGAAGTTGCATACAAAAACGAAAGAAACCGGCTGATCGCCAAAGTCGTCGGGGTATCGGTCTTCGGATTAGTGGTTGTGGTTGCAGCAATTGGATTGGCTGCGTTTGCCTACTCAAACTCAAATGAAGAGAAACCGCAGACCTACAAGTACCAGACCATCAAGAAATTTGACGTGTCAGAGATCGTAGATAGCATCTTCAGAGATGTTTCCGTCGGCGAAAGCAATATTGAAACCGGCATTCACTGCGAAAATCTTAAGAAGAACGGTCCGATTCGATTTTCCATTGTCCCGACAAATGATTCAGAAACCATCGGAAAGAAGTCAACCTTAACTCAACACTTCCCTAGTCCTGCAAATTTCAGGCTAATTCTAGTAGTGGAATTCGCTGATTTGGTGAAAGTTCATCGAGGCGATGAACTAGTAATCACAGGAATGGTTGGCCAGATAAGTTCCTCGAATCGAGGAGTTCTGTATGTCTACATCACTAGGGCGACGATCGAGTAGAAACGTAAGTTGACTTTTCACCGCTCAACGCAGCTAGAACTATCTCCAAATCTCGTCGGACATTAGTCGACGATTGTTTCTCAAGAATGCTCTTATCCTTCTCAAGGATCGAGCGGATTTTCATGATATGATCCCTTAGTTGATTCAAGTCTGTGTCCTCCACAGGTTGGATCGACTGAAGTTTTCTTTCGATGTTGTTTAGTTTTGCCTGAGTAGCAGTCTCCGGCGATGGATCATAGGCTTCTGAAACAGGTGCGCAAACCGGTGTACATACGGGCGTACAGGGATCAACGCAGGGAACGCAGTATTCACTTTGACCGCCGCCAAAGATGCTTCCAAAGAAGTTCCTGATTGGTCCTTGCGCGTTGCATTCCACTGAAGCTGAGGACAATAGCAGAACGACACTTGCCATAACGAAACGCATGATGAAACTCTCTTAGTGACTTGGGGAGGAAATCTGTGAGACCTCGAAAAAGTTAGTCTCTTTGGGGGCACGAGTCAAGCTGGTAAACGGTTGCTACTAATAGATAGATAAAATACTTGATAGAACCGCCGAAAATCCTTGAAACTGCGCTCGCTTTCGTTCAAGGATTTCTGCCATGTCGACCATCATCAGCAAGTATGCCTACAAAGCCGTTTGGGATGCTTCCGATCTCACCAAGGGGCTGATGAACTCGCGAGCTCTCTTCCAACAACAGAAGAAGATTGTCGAAGATAGTCGCACGCCGATGGAACGACTGGCGATTGGTCAGCAGAATCTGGCAGCGATCATTGAAAAATATCCGGCGATGCTCAGCCAAAAACTAAAGCTAGAACAGGATCTTGAGCGTCAGTACTTGCGAGAAGAACAAGCAGTTCGCAGCCTGACACTCGCTGAATTAGCTAGGCTTCGTGAGTTGACTAAAGCTGAGCGAGAGGCTGCTGCCGGGCGTAATCAGTCTGCTGCAGCAACCACGGCGCCCAGTAGTTTGGGCAGGGCGGCAGTTGCTGGCGCTGTAGTCACTGCCGCGTACGCAGGCAAGGAAGCACTGGGATCTGTCATTGGCGATGCAAAAGAAGCTCTACAGTTTTCTGAGCGAACGGAAGCTGCATTTCGGCAGTTCTCGAAATCTGGCGACAAGGCTGTTGAGATGATGAATAAGCTCAGAGCCATTTCGAAGGATAGCGGCGTTTCACTGCGAGCGATGGCGGGCGGCGTCGAGCAATTGATGGTGCGACGGTTCTTGCCGGATGAAGCGATCGATACGATGTTCCGCTTCGCTGAAATCACGGGAGGCGTACCCGACAAGATGTCGCGTTTGGCGACCGCTATGGGCCAGGTGCGTGACATGGGCCGGCTGCAGGCAGAAGAGCTAAACCAGATGGTCGATGCTGGTTGGAGTCCGATGCAAGAGATCATGCGCATTACGGGGCTGACTGCGGCAGAGGTCAAAAAGCAGATGGAAGCCGGGGCTATCTCGTACGATTTAGTTGCTCAGGCGCTCCGCAATGCAACTGATGCTGGTGGTGACTTTGACGGGCGCTTCAATCAACTGAAAGGAACAGTTGAAGGAGCCGCACTAGCATCGGCAAGCGCTTGGGAGTCTGCGTTCGACAAGATCGGCAACGCGATCAAAGGACCGCTGTCGCTCTTCGAGCAATTCAACAAGCTTGCAGCAGATGCGACCTTTGCTGCGGCTGATTTTATTGAAAAGCACGGCAACACGGTTCAGCCTTTGGATACAGGAATACTTCCCGGGCGAGTCGAACAGGTCGACCACAAATCCAATTTTATCGCCGAGCAAGCTAAGAAATTCGCGGCAGACAACAAGGTTGCGGCCGCTCAGAAGGCCGAGCAGGCTAAACAAAAAGAACAATCGACAATGGAACAGCGTCAAAAGGCCGAAGCGGCCAAGCAGCAAGCTGCTAACGCTCCGACTGAGAAGGGCCAAGCGTATCTCCGCGATCAGGAGCAAGCGGTCCTTGATCTACAAAGGCAGCTCCGTGGCGAGAAGGAACGCCAGCTAACTATTGATGAAAAAATTGTGCAGCTACGGC
>CAYWNG010000851.1:0-2647 GCA_964458685.1 uncultured Pirellulaceae bacterium | reverse complement strand
GGACGCCAGACGGTGGACGGTGGACGCAATAGTTAACGTTTCCACCGCTTGGCAGCGAGTAGCTAAATTGTAACGTTTTCCACCGCTTGGCAGCGGGTGGCTACGGATTGGTGTCGCTTTCCACCGCTTGGCAGCGGATGGCTACGAATTGGTAACGTCTTCCACCGCTTGGCAGCGGATGGCTACAAGTAGGACGCTAGCAATGTGACTCAACCTTTTTCTAAGTCAGGTTGACGCGGGCTTTGGCCACTTGGTAAGAACTTGCCTATCGCATTGACCCATTTCAAGTTGCAGGAAGTAACTGATGAATAAGACATACCGATCGTTTGCAACAGCCGCCTTGTTAGGAGCTTCGACACTTTCCTTAACCGTTGGATGCGGCGGATCGAAGACTCCCGACCAAGCTTCAGCCGAAAAGGCTCCAGCGGCCGAGCAACAAACCACACAAACTGGAACACAAGCTGGCACTTTGGCCGATCCGACTTTCCAACCGAAAGTTGTTGAAACGACTGACTCAGAAGCTCAAAAAACTGTAGCAATGTTTCTCGACAGCTTGCGTCGCGGCGACGAGGCCACCGCAAATTCAACGCTCACCGCACTCGCCCGCAACGAGCTGAAAAAGACTAACTACGTAATTCAGCCTCTGGGGACGCCGGATGGGCAATACTTTATGGGCCGCCTTGGTTATCCCTATCAAGACAAAACTGTCGCTTTGGTTGAATGCCAATGGCGCGAGCCAGCTACAGCTAAAGAGCCAGAACTAGTAATGGACATCGTTTGCGAAGTCCATCAAGAGGCTGACGGATGGAAGATCGCTGGCATGGCAGTCACTGTCGCCGGCGAAAATGAACCACTGGTTATCGACTTCGAAGATGGTCAACGCTTGCAACAGATGCTTGACATGGCCAATGGACAAGCTCCTGCCGGTCAACCAGTATCGCAGCCGAACATGCAACCAGGTAACGGTACACAAGCTGGACAGATCGCTGCTCCAGGGCAACTACCAAGCCTACAAAATCCTCAAATGCAAAATCAGCCCGGTCAATTGCCTCCATCGGGAGTCCAATTCGGCCAGTTGCCACAATTGCAATCGCCTCAACAGCCAGGTGGCGCTCCCAACTTGAACGCTCCACCGCAACTGCCCAACCAGCAACAGGGCTCTGGAACACAAACTGCCAATCCACCCGGCGGCAACGTGTTGAGATAACTGTGCTGAGCTAGCTTAGCAATACACAATTGCGAAAATGCCCCAATGCCCCAAACGGTCGAGCTCACAACTCGACCGTTTTTCTTTTTGTTTTCTTGTGGTCCATTACAGCCACCACCCGGCGTTGGGTGGCACGCTCAGAAGATGTTGACCAAAGCGCAGCGAGGCAACAACTGATGGGCGTGGGACTGCTGTTTGCAGCCTGGAAAACTCAACCATCTCTCGGTTCACTCGGCGTCTCAAGAATCAGTTGATAGAAGCAAAGATCCAGCCAGCGCCCGAACTTGTAGCCGACTTGCGGCATCGTTGCGCAATGCGCAAAGCCCATCTTCTCGTGCAACTTGATGCTGGCGACATTTTGCGAGTCGATGCCTCCCACCATGCAATGCAAGTCATTGTCACGAGCCCGCTGAATCAAGGACTCGAGCAACATTTTTCCTAGTCCTTGACCACGGAACTGCGCGTCGATGTACAGCGAATGCTCGACGGTGTACTTGTAAGCCGGAAACGCTCGAAAGGCTCCGTAGCTGGCAAATCCCATGAGTCGATCGTGATCGTCGACGACTCCAATCACCGGAAAACCGCCTCGACGCTTCGCAGCAAACCACTCCGCGATAACGGCCTCGGTTCGCGGGCGATATTCGTATAAGGCCGTTGAATTCAAGATGGCATCGTTGAAGATCGCCATGATCGCCGCTGAGTGTTCTAAATCGCAATCGATCAGTTTCATAGGTGACTCACAGTACTCAGCTTCAATCGTTGCTTGATCGGAACGCTCGTCGAGCTTCTCGTATCCAATCAATCGGTCCACCCGTTTCAGTAATCCAATAGGCCTTTTGTTGATCGACAATTCTCAAGCGACGATCATGCAACTTAGCTAAGTGTTCAATACGCGCGCGATTCGCGTAGGTCATCACCAAGTAGTTATCTTCAGTTTGCAACGACTTCACAAACCACAGCGCCGCATCAATCCTCAGCTCGGCAAGCTGCAACAGTCGGTGGACCGAATCAGGTAATTGCCCAAATCGATCGGCCAGCTCTTCGCGCAGATCGTCTAACTGCCGTACGTCTTCGATGCGGCTCAAGCGTCGATAAATGTCAATTCGCTGCCGAAGCTCGGGTACGTATGTCGGCGGCAGGAACGCATCCACGGGCAAATCAATATCGACGTCAACGGTCATCTTGGGCTGTTGATGCGTGAGATGTCGGACGGCATTGCCCAGCATTTGACAGTACAGCTCGTAGCCAATCGCCGCGATATGGCCGCTCTGCTGAGTCCCCAACAAATTGCCCGCACCGCGAATTTCCAAGTCACGCATGGCAATCCCGAAGCCCGCACCAATCTGCGAGTACTCCTCGATGGCATGCAGTCGTCTTGCCGCATCGGGCGAAAGGTGCTTATGTCGTTCGACTAACAAGTAACAGTAGGCTTGGTGCTTG
>CAYWNG010000850.1:0-2651 GCA_964458685.1 uncultured Pirellulaceae bacterium | reverse complement strand
ATTTTACATACGATGAAAATTATCATCAAAGTAGGAGATGTTCTTCGCGAAGCGGCTGATGTGCTCATCTCAACCGCAAACCCTTGGCTAAATCTCTCTGGTGGAGTCAACGGTGCGATACTACAAACAGTCGGTTCCGATCTACAGACGGAGCTTCATGAGTTACTGAAACAGCAGGGGATTTCTGCCTTACCTGCCGGAGCCGTGGTGCGAAGCAACGCCTACACTCTACCTTTCAAACACATTCTACATGCAGTTGCGATTGATCCTTTTTATGATTCAACTAAAGACATCGTTGGGGCGGCCTTCGAGAAGGCGCTGGTCATGGCATTGGAGTTGCACGCTTGCACAGTCTCGTCACCAACACTGGCTACTGGCTATGGGCCAATGTCGATTAGCGATTTTGGAAGTGCTGTTGCACCTGTTCTCAAGAGGTCTAGCTTGGAAAGCTTGACGCTAAATCTTGTTGTTCGTCGTGAAGATCACGCGATTGAACTCCAGGAAGCGTTGTGCAAGGCTGGTGTCATGGTGACCAGATGAAGTATGGGATCTACTTTCTAATACTTGCTGCCTTGATGCTATCGATAGCGT
Source organism: uncultured Pirellulaceae bacterium (assembly GCA_964458685.1). GTDB lineage: Bacteria > Planctomycetota > Planctomycetia > Pirellulales > Pirellulaceae > Aureliella. The sequence continues at coordinate 2,060 of CAYWNG010000850.1, read as the reverse complement.
TTCAGTTCGCTGGTTGGTGCTGGATCATGATTTATCCAGCCTTATCGTTCGCAATCGTGGCTAGCGGCTACCTTGGGGGCGGCCCCAGAGTGTTTGGAAAGCACTCAAACGGTAAGCGGAGTTTGATTACGACAGTTGTACTCTTTCCCTATTTCCTATTCGCACTTGTAACATGGCACTTAGTTCGGATTGTCTCGCGAGAGTCGACTGTAAACCGCGTCGATGCGGATCTGTACTTGTCGCGAAGGTTGCTAAGCGACGAATTGCCAGACGGCGTGAGAGCGGTCGTTGACCTAACTTGCGAACTGACTGATCCAATATTCGCCTGTGAAAATTATCACTGCTTCCCAATGCTCGATGCGAGCTGTCCGAATGCTTATGAGTTAAAGGAAATCGCCGAACGAATCCTCACATTCCCAAAGCCGCTACTCATTCATTGTGCGCAAGGCCATGGTCGAACTGGTCTAGTCGCCTCCGCTGTTCTGCTTGCTGCGGGCAAAGCATCCACTTCCTCGGAAGCCCTCGCGATAGTTAAGACAGTTCGCCCCGGCATCGAACTGAATGCGTTACAGCGGAAAGTTCTAGATTCATTTTCGCAACTTGGGAGTAAGCAGATGCGCACTAGTCTTTGGTTCTGTGGACTTGGGACGGACCCCCGCATCGCTAAGCGAAACTAAGATCGCGGACTTTGCGGATATCGAAGCCTGCTTTTGAGAGCGCCTGGGGCTCGGTTTTTTGAGAGCGTAGCCAAGAACTCTTGTCGCTGTGTAAATCTTGTGGCACGCTGTTCTACGTGCTTTGTTTTGCCGTGGGACCTATCCGACATCCAATTGAAAGGCATCGACTAAGCGTTGGCAGAAATTGAAGATCTCTTTCTGAGTGAGCGGTTTGCCTTGACGCTTATCGAAGAAAGCCTTCCAGGAGCCAAGCCAGGCGAGTTCAAACGACTCAAAGTCTGGAAAGGCCGTGAGCTGAGTTGGATCAAGGCCGTTAGCAAAATCCTCCACACTGATCGCGACCGCTGCCAGTGGCCCGCTCCAGCTCCGCTGAAAATTCAGTTGGCAGCAAATAGAACTTACGCTTCACTTAGTCTCATCCTATCTTCCAATAGAGGCCAATCCATGAACAAACCCGCTAGGATCTGGCTGCATCTCGCCGGTTCATGTCAACGTGCATTGGGACGTCAGCGAGACTCATCGCGTTAATCAAGTTCTCGATTCCGTGCGCCCTTTCGAATGCAATCTCGTCCGCAGTTAGCGGAGCAACGCGATAAAGCGTTACGATCTGACCGCCGAGCGAGTGTGAAACAAAAAAGTGTTGTAAATCGGGTAGCTCAACAATGCAGAACTTCCCTCCAAACCAATCGTCATTGTTTGCCGGCAGTTGGGCAATTTCGCGAAGCCACAGGTGTGGCCATCCCCACTGTGGATCGTCAGACTTTTCGAAGGGCCAATCCGGAGGTAATTGCAGAAACAGTTCAGCTCGCGACCACTCCTCTTGCCCTTCGGGAACATTCAAACGGTGGCTGGAAAGCCCATTCGTAAACAGCGTCAACCATTCACAATGGTCATTGGGTCGAATGGCATGGATGGCTACTGGAGTCGTTAGTGGGTTAGTAAACTGCAAAGCAGTAGGATCGGAGGCGCCAAAGAATTCTTCAACCTTTGAAACTACTTCTTCGTTCAAAACTAATGGGTTGGCTGGTGGTCGAGATGCTCTCATTTCCTCCGAAGTCTTGGCGCCGTGCTGCCGCAGGTATTCGACTACGTCATGATGATGATTCTCAAGTGCTGCAGTCAGAGGCGTTCGGCCATGCCAATTAATCACCGCTCCCCTTGAGACAAGCAACCGCACTACATCCAAATGTCCTTTGCTGGCTGCATATCGCAGTGCTATGCAAATTGCTTCGCCGTTAATCTCTTCGTTCAGGATAGCCCCGCGATCCAGCATCAACGTTACTCCCTCTACAAAACCTGCTCCCGCAGTTTCTGCAAATGGGTCACAGAAGCGAGTGTTCAACGGCGCACCATTATCGATCAGGAACCGCATCATTTCTAAAT
>CAYWNG010000849.1:0-2655 GCA_964458685.1 uncultured Pirellulaceae bacterium | reverse complement strand
GCAACCATCGCCAATCGACGAACATCGCTGAGCATTTTACTGGCCATTTGTTTCGCTTCAGATGCGTCCGATCGAAGTACGAAAATCACTCCTGCAACCAATGCAGCAAAGGCAGATCCACCAATCAGAATGGTCCCGAAGAGTATCCCAAGAGTGTTCGTATGCGAGACTGTATCGGGTTGTGCTAGAGGGATGGTGCTGTTGAGTAGCGCAATCAAGGCCAGGGTTGAAATGACTCCAACAATGGAAACAACTACACCGATCTGGATTGTCTTTTTCATCTGTTCACCGTGTGCATAACTGAGTAACAGTGGCGATAGATTGAGCAGGTGCTATGGCTTGACTCGATTTTCATCGGTCTCAAAGACCGCGGTCTCAATAGCGGCGATCAGTTCGTCACCTGGGGTTGGTTTATTCAGGAGGCGAAAGACCGCATTGGAGTTCGAAATGCGATTCAGTGTGTCTTCGTCTTGATTGCCAGTGAGAATAATGCAAACTGTGGTCGGCCAATGCTCGACAATCTGAACAACCAGCTCCAGTCCATCCATCTGCGGCATCTTCATATCGCTGACGACGCAATCAAATGGCTCAGCCGATCGAAGAATCGATAGCGCTTCCTCGCCGGAAGAGGCTGTGGTAACATCGAAGCGATCGAGCAGCAATCGTTTGATTGCGCGCAGAAGGGTCGGTTCGTCGTCGACCAGCAGAACACGAGCAGCCATAGAGTCGCCCCAAAAGCATTTGTAAAAGTCGTCAAAGTATCAGGGGCTATGTGAAGCCTAGATTTAGCACGACATCCGGCTCGCAAAGGTGGCCCTAGTTGGTTGTGGTTTAGGGAAATTGCTCTCCAAAATGGCTCATAACCGTCACAAGTGCCATAATCCGAACGAAATGGGTTCGTTAGAATGGTAGCTGCGAGAGTTTGTCTCGCAGATTGACGACTGACTTTTCATCGGACAAATGGTAGGACACAATCATGCGCGAGCTAACTCCCGAAGAGCAAGAGATGCAAGAACTCCTGCAAATCAAGCAGCGTCCCAGTCCATACCAAGCGAAGCCTATCGGAAAGGCGATTCGACAAGTAATGGCCCGCAGCGGGATCGGTCAGACTCAAGCTGCCGAAGAACTGCACGCGGCGTGGAGCTCAATCGCCGGCTCCCTGGCCAATGTTTCAAGGCCTGGAAACGTCAGTCGAGGCGTACTGCAGATCTTTGTTCAAGACAGCAGCGCCCTTCAGGAGCTTCATCTTCAGCGTCGGCAGTTGTTGACGGCTCTCAAGGAAGCTCTGCCACAACTGAACATCAAGGATCTTCGCGGGAAAGTTGGCTAGCTGGTTGACCAGTTGCTTACCTCCTTCATCGCTCGAAGATTTGTTTAACGGCAAGCCGAAGTCGACTGCTCTTCTACCCGGTGCGCGGGCGTCCTCGCCCGCCATGACGAACACTGCGGTCAGCTCAATCGTTTAACGGCCGTTAGACAACTCAGTCGCCTGCGGCTTGCCGCTAAATAACTCAGTCGCCTACGGCTTGCCGTTAAACGATTTTGCATCAGGCGATAACTTTCGGGGCATCTGTTTACCACTTGGTAGTGACGCTGCGCACGTGTGCAGGAACGAAGCTGTCTTTGAACGACTGACGCCAGAGCATCTCTTCGATTAAGGCTCGCGTCGTGACGCAGCGCTGGTAGAACTGATAGAACGGTAGCAGCGGTAATGCAGCGGCCAACTTTGCGTCACGCCATTTGTGCTCGGAGTAGTAGAGCACCAGAAGCAATTGAATCGCTTCCAAGAATACGTAGACACAGTAGTACATTGCAGTGATCTGCATCAAGTACTGTAGATCAACTGTCAGCAATAGCCAAAGCAGATAGACCCAGAAAAAGATTGGAAGCACCAGATTGAAGATCCAACGCTCAAGAAACAGCATTAAGTTGCTAAAGCGGAAATTGGCATAACGAGGATCGACCATATCGATGTGCTTACGAGTCTCGAAGGTCACAACGGCCCATTCCCATCGTCGTCGCTGTTTGGTTAGCACCTTCCAGCTCTCGGGGACATCGGTGTAGCATTCTGCTCGCGGCGAGAACTCGATGCGATAACCCAGTTTGCGAAGCCGTAGCACGATATCTTCGTCTTCGCCAGGGCCAACGTCCCATGCTCCAACGCTATCCAGCGCGGAACGACGAAACGCGCCAAACGCTCCCGAGACGATGCCAAGGATACCCATCCGACTGCTGAACAGTCTTCCAACCAAGATCGAACGCAGATACTCAAAAGTCTGAATAAACGTCGCCAAGTTGCGACTGGTGTTTCGCACCATCACATTACCCGAGACGGCGCCTACTTTTGGATCAGCAAGAGGTTGAACGATTTCCCAGATCGCGTCTCGAGAGAGCCCCGAGTCGGCATCGACGATCACGATCACTTCGGCTTGTGTGAGAGGAAGAGCCGCATTCATCGCCGAGGATTTGCCGCCTCGCTTCTTGGTGATCACCTTCACGCCTGCGTGTCGGCGGGCAAAGGAGTTGGCGATCTCGGACATACCATCCGTTGACCCGTCATCGACGACGACTATCTCGAGACGCGGGTACGAACCCCAAATGTTGGACAGTCCGCGCTCTAGCCCGTCGGCCTCGTTCAAGCCGGCTACGACTACG
>CAYWNG010000848.1:0-2663 GCA_964458685.1 uncultured Pirellulaceae bacterium | reverse complement strand
GCCGATGACTTGGGCTGGGGAGACGTTGGCTGGCATGGCAGCGATATTCCTACACCGCAATTGGACAAGCTGGCTCAGTCCGGCGCTCAGCTCGATTCGTTCTATGTTCAACCAGTGTGCTCGCCGACACGAGCGGCCTTGATGACAGGGCGCTATCCGATGCGTCACGGGCTACAAGTCGGTGTTGTTCGACCGTGGGCTCAATACGGCTTGCCCTTGGAAGAACAAACCTTGGCACAGGGTCTTAAGAGCGCCGGTTACGCGACAGCCATTGTGGGCAAGTGGCACTTGGGTCATTTCCAACCCGAGTATTTGCCGACTCGCCGCGGTTTCGATCATCAGTACGGACATTATAACGGCGCGCTGGACTACAACTTGCACACTCGCGATGGAGGCTTTGATTGGCATCGCGACGACAAGGTTTGTCATGACGAGGGTTACAGCACACACTTGCTTGCGGACGAAGCAGTCAAGATCGTTAAGCAATACTCGGGCAAGCAACCATTCTTCTTGTATGTTCCGTTCAATGCGGTTCACGCTCCTCACCAAGTCCCTGAGAAGTATCTTGAGAAATTCGGGCACCTCAAGGGCGATCGACGTTTGTATGCGGGGATGTTAACCGCCATGGACGAAGCGATCGGGAAGGTGGTTGATGCAGTCGATCAAGCGGGCCAGCGCGATAACACATTGTTCATCTTCTCAAGCGACAACGGTGGGCCTTCGCCGGGTAAGGTGACTAGCAACGGTTCGCTTCGCGCGAGCAAAGGGACGGTCTACGAAGGCGGGGTACGAGTCGCTGCGCTAGCTGCGTGGAAAGGCAAAATTGCGGCCGGCTCCATCGTGAAAGATCCGCTGCACATCGTGGACCTCTATCCGACTTTGCTCAAACTTGCTGGAGCCAAGGTGGAACAAAAGCTGCCTGTAGATGGTATTGATGTTTGGGAGACTATCGCGTCTGGCAAGCCTACTCCTGCTCGTGAGATTCTTATCAACGCAGCTCCAAACTCGGGGGCAATCCGATCTGGCCAATGGAAATTAGTCGTCAACGGTAAGAAAGCGAATGAAGATCCCGATGGAGCGTCGCCTGAGTCAATTGCGGAAGTCAATTTACAGAACGTCGAGCTGTTTGACTTAAGCAAAGATCCCAACGAGCAAACGAACTTAGCGAAGGACCATCCCGAAAAGGTCAAAGAACTAGCAGAGAAGTGGTCGCAGTATCGCAGCCAAGCTGTTCCACCGAAGGTCAAACCCAAGCCCAAGGATTTCAAGACCCCTGAAGTTTGGGGCGAGCAAACTCAAGCCAACAATAAACTCCCATCTCTGGGAGTTGCGCCAAAGTTTGAAGCCATTGACGATCAAAGCAAATCTTGGAATAGCAGCGACTACGTTGGTAAGAAGAATGTCGTAGTCTACTTCTACCCAGCAGACTTCACCGGTGGATGCACGAAGCAAGCCTGTGCCTACCGCGATAGCAAGGCTGATATCGAAAAGTTGGACGCAGTAGTCGTCGGTATCAGCGGCGATTCAAGTGAAAACCATCGGCAATTCAAAGAAGCTCATCAGTTGAACTTCACTCTACTCGCCGACCCTGAGGGAGAGATCGCCGAGAGTTTCGGTGTTCCTGTGACAAAAGAAGCTAAACAAGTTTCCGCGACCTTAGGCAATAAACAGATTACTTTGGCTCGCAATGTCACCACCAAGCGTTGGACCTTCATCATCGATACTCAAGGCAACATTGTCTACAAGAACTCTGAAGTCACCGCCGCTGAAGATGCGTCCAAGGTGATCGAAGTTTTGAAATCACTCTCATCGAAGTAATTAGTTGGCATCTCACCACGCCCCATTTCAACGAAGCAAGAGGTGAGGAAAAGGAGTAAGTGGTCGGATCGGAATTGACGAAGCCCTCGACGATTCGGAGCTTGACTGGTAACCTCTGTGAGGTAACTCAAGACTGGACTCCGAACATCGTAGGGTTAAGAAATCCATGGCGGCGCTATTTAACGAACTGAAGATTAAGGATGTGAGCTTTCGCAATCGGATTGCGGTGGCTCCAATGTGTCAGTATTCGTCGGACAACGGCTTTCCGAATGATTGGCATTTCGTGCATCTGGGCTCTCGAGCGGTTGGTGGAGCGGGATTAGTCGTTGTTGAGGCTACTGCGGTCTCCGCAGAAGGGCGAATCAGCCCTGCCGATAGTGGCATTTACTTGGATGAGCATGTCGAGCCGTTTCGTCGGATCGCTTCGTTCCTGAAGCAGCATGGTGCCGTGGCAGGCATTCAGATCGCTCATGCTGGTCGCAAGGCCAGCGCTAATAAGCCTTGGGAAGGCGATAATCACATCGATTCCGACAAAGGCGGCTGGGATACGATCGCACCATCAGCGATCGCTTTTGGTGGCAATCTCACGAAGGTTCCCCAGGCGATGAGCGTTCAGGATATCACCCGCATTCGAGAAGCATTTGTCTCAGCGGCTAAACGATCTCTAGCGGCTGGGTTTGAACTTCTAGAGCTACACTTCGCGCACGGCTATTTGGCTCACGAGTTCTTTTCGCCGCTGGCTAACAAGCGAACGGACAACTACGGAGGAAGCTTCGAGAACCGTATCCGCTTCATGATGGAAACGATGGAGGCTGTTCGACAAGTCTGGCCAGAGCGGTTGCCGT
>CAYWNG010000847.1:0-2672 GCA_964458685.1 uncultured Pirellulaceae bacterium | reverse complement strand
CCGTCGATATCCCATAGGTAGATCACTCCCTTAAGGTCTCCTGAAAGGAATCGACGACTATCCGGGAAGAATTGAACGCTGTAGACATTCATCTCATGCTTAGCCAAAGTCCGCACGGCCTGTCCGTTGGCTACGTCCCACAGTTTAATTGTTCGGTCATATCCGCCGCTGATTAACCAGCGACCGTCTGGACTGATCGACAAGCACCTCGCATTCCCGCTATGTGCGTCAATTGATCGAATGATGGCTGGGACTTCAGTCTTTAGATCCCACCACACGATTCTACCGTCACCGCCACCACTAATGGCAACATGGCCTTCCGGATGAACGGCAAGTGCCTGAACCCAACTGTCATGCACGGCTGGCAAAGCCGTCACCTTGCCGTCAGCCATCGAAAACCGCTGGAGTAGATTGTTCTCAGCGGAAGTAATGACAAATTGCCCCTTGGGATCGAATCGACAAGCCAGCAAGGGCCGGTCATAAGCCCACTGATGAACTACGTGAGATTTAGCGAAATCCAGCATTCTCAAAAGCCTTTTCAACAGCAGACTTTCGTTGCGTGAGCAACGGCAGCATCCAGATCTTCAAACAGTTAGGCGAGAACCTTCCAAATGGGCTCACACGCTGGGTCAGCAATTGGAACGTCGCGGCCATCCAAGACAAAGTTGTCGGTCGACTCAACGCCAACCGCCTGCAAGTAGGTATGGAATAGCTGTCCGTGGTCCACCTTTCCGTCAACAACTTCGGTGCCTTTGTCGTTGGTAGCGCCGAAGACAGCCCCGCGAGCAACTTTACTACCAGCCATCACAACACTCCACGCCTTAGACCAATGATCGCGGCCCATATAGAGATTGATGTTGGGCGTACGTCCAAACTCACTCATCACAATGACCAACGTATCTTCCAGTAGCCCTAGCGAAGCCAAGTCCGAGATCAGCGTCGCAAACGGAGCGTCGAACTGCGGCACCAGCTCTTGGTGGAAGTCAAAATTCTCGTTGTGCGTGTCGTAGTTCGAGTGCATCACTTGCACGAACGGAACATCGTTTTGCAAGAGTCGGCGAGCCAACAAACAGTGGCGACCGAAGTCCGTGCGACCGTAGCGATCTTTGTCTGAATCCGATTCCTTCTCGACGTCAAAGACATCGCGTTTCTGCATCAATTGCTCGGCTGAATCGTAGCTGTTGAGAAACGCATCGGTCATTGCCGAAGGATGTCGAGCGGCGAAGGATTGATCGGCCAGCTTTCGGAAAGACTGGCGTCTCAATTCACTTTTTTCATCAATACCCTCGGGCAATTGCGTGTGCTGAGGCGGCTTGCCATTACCCAAAGCGACGCTTGAAAATTTGGGCCCAAGGTACGCTGCATCATTGCCTCGACCGCCTCCACCTGAAGGAACAATTCGAATGTGCCCCGGCATCGGACTCGACTCCGGCGCTAGAGTTTTTGCTGCCACAGCGCCAAGCTCTGGAAAATTTGCTGCCGGGTTTTGTCGTCGACCGGTAAGCATCATATAGGCACCTTTGCCGTGATCATCTTCGCTGGTGTTCACGCCGCGAAGCAAGCAAAGGTGATGCATCTGCTGCGCGGTCTTGGGCAGCAGCTCGCTGATGTGAATCCCTGGAACGCTGGTTGGAATCGCTCGAAACGGTCCGCCTGTTTCCGTACCAGGCTTGGGATCCCACGTCTCCAGTTGGCTCAATCCTCCGTGCATGTTGAAGAGCAGAATCTTCTTTTGCTTCTTGGCCATCGTCGCAGCGGCGGCTCCATGCGTCAGCAAATTCAGTCCACCAAAGAGAGCCGCTCCACCACAAGCGGCCCCGGCGAGAAATCGTCGCCTAGCCATGGTATGCTCAACTGAGCCACATGCATAACTTGGTCGCATTTTGTTCTCCTAAAACGATTGGATCGGAACTGAAACAAATTTTAAAAACAGTTGAGTCAAAAAACACTCGATCAGGGCACGAAGCGAAACTCAGCACTTGCCATGAGGCTCCACACCATCTCTTGAACTAAACGAGCACGTTGATCGGGTTGTTGCTCAAGGTATTTCGTGACGGCTTCGATCTCGCTAGCTGAAGGCTCTCGACATAGGATGCCTCGATAGAGAATCTTGGCTGCATCTGTCGAATTAGTAGCAGCGATGACGCGAGCCGATGTATTGTCGTTGGAGGGCGATGCCCAAGCGAAGAGCGCACCACCATTGTTTGCGTACAAGGCTTGGTCTGGAGTCGCAAAGAAATCGGATTGAGGTTGCCCTGGGCCTGCGCCATACAACGAAACGAAGTGATTGATATTGCCTTGAAGCTCCGCGCGGGCCTTACGCACGGCTTCTGTCCGCCTAGCGAGTTGGAATTGCGGGTCGGCTTGTTGCTCCGCCGTTGCCGGGGCTGCTTTCTCTAATTCCGCCAAATGCTTGTCGACGTAGTTCTTGTAGATTTGATTGACCGTCAAGAACGACCAACCGATCTGCTCTGGAGTCAGCGGCCGTAATTGCGAAGCGACAAAACGATTGCCCAGCAACTGCGCGATTGATGTTGCTGCCGCTGCTCTATCCTGGCGGGCGGAGGCGATATCCATCTCACACTTGCTTTGAAGCTGCGTACTGTCTGCAATCAACTTTTCGATCGAAGTAGCTTGTTCTTGCAACTGCGCAATCATCTCCACAAATTTTA
>CAYWNG010000846.1:0-2674 GCA_964458685.1 uncultured Pirellulaceae bacterium | reverse complement strand
AGGCACAAAGAGCACAAAACGAAAGCGTTAGTTTCTTTTTTTGTGTTGTTTGTGTTGTTTGTGCCTTTTTGTGGCCAGTACCCAAGCGAAAACTGATGACGGATTCGCTTGTGGTTAGAAGACTTCGATGCTCTTGATTGATGCGCTACCTAGACGCTGAGCGGCGTTAAAGCAGCGATGCGCAGATGCGATCAGCTCTTCAAACTCAAAGCTCGCTCCAGGCGAAGTGATGGACGAAATGCCAGCGTGGAACTTGGCTGGAATGTTCACCTTGGCCAAATCTCCGCTACCATCGTTCTTCTGTCCAGTCAGAACTTCAACCAACCCTTGGCGAAGGATGCGAGTCATCTCGTTGCGTTCGGCGTCCATGACGACCAAAATCAACTGGCCATCGCGTGTAATAAACGCGGATGGTTGCTTGAGTTCTGGGTGATCGCAGATCCAGTTGACTAGTTTTTGTTGCCATCGATTCAATCCGTTGTCGGACGGAGCTGAGAGTGAGTGGCTTTCGCGCTGATCTTCGGCGGTTACCAAGATCATGGAAAGACAAATCGAGCGATCCTCTTGTTTGCAAACAGCCACTTGTCGTCGCACCACGTTTGCAAACGCTGGATCGTTGTGATTCGTAATCTCGCCGATCAGAACTTTAGGAATGACCAACGGCTCTTTCTTGAGGGGTGGACGTTCGGGGCTAGCTTGCGGTTGCTTGGCCGAAACAGGTCGCGCGGGTTGCTTGAACAGCTCCTTCTCAATGACTCGATCGAGGACCTCCATGGTTTCCAAGCTCTCGAATCCCAATTGGCCAGCTTCAACGATCGCGGCAGCTTTGTCTAAGGCGGACGAGTTTTGGTCTTTTGCACTCGACTCAGTTCTTTCGGGCTTCGAAGATTCGTTGAGCGCATGATTGGTACTCTCTGGCTGGTTATCTTGTTTCAGCGAAGCAAGATGACTTTCAAGATCCAGCCAATGAGTCGAGATCTTGCTCCACGGAACGGGAACGTCGATCCAACTGCGTGGAAGCACCAATTCACTTCGAGTCGAGGTCAGTTCGTTGGTGAGGACCCAAAGCAATTGTGGTGCAGCCCAATCGGGGACTTGCAAGTTGACTGGCAACTTTTCACCGGCGCGATAGTTCTTAAGCAGTTCGGTAGAATCGTCGTTGAACTGGTCGCGAGCTTGATTGTAGCCGTCCAAGGTTTGGCAGATCATGTAGTGAATGTTCAGCAAGTCGAGCTTCAATAGCTCGCTAAGCATGCGATGAGGCGACTGTTGCGGTGTGACATTCGAGTCGATCAGCGGCTTGAGTTGTAGCGATTCCTTTAGGCCAATCAGCACGAGCGTTTCGCCCAGTCGATGCCGTGTTTGCGCGAGCCCTTCTTGCAATCGCCCAGTCGCTAACGATCGATACAGTGGTAGCAGGCTGGCGGCGATTAGGCGGACCAGCGATTGACTTCCTGGCGTTTGAAGGCGTCCAGCGATGTATTCGCAAATCGAGCCCAACCAAAGGCTGGCCGTTTCGGTCTCGCGTTGAGTTGCCCGGTCGACGTCGACTCGCAGTGGATTGATCAGGGAATCCAGAGCTTCCTTGACGGGTGCGGACGGAAGTTGAGTGGGTTCGCCGCGCATTTGAGGCCGACTGAGCCAGCGAAAATAGCCTTGCAAAGCTGGTTTAGTTCGAATCAATCGGCTTGCCAAAGCGGCATGATTATCTAAAGTCTCGACTTCGGTAATGGCTTCTGACATGGCTCGCACTCAGCATTTCTTCAATGATTCAACCTACAAATGGGTCCTTGAGAACGTAGCTTACGGCTTAATTGGAAGCCGAAACTGACCGGTACCAATTGACCTTTGCTGGGACCTAGTAACAATCATGCCGGTCGTATCGATTAAGCGTAGGTTAGAGAGGTAGCCGTGAGTGAGTTTGCAGTCGTTCTAGCAGCCGCGGGGCGGAGCAGTCGGTTCGGAGATCCCTTGCAAAAGAAGGTCTTCACCACGCTGGCTGGCAAGCCCTTGTGGATGCACTCGGCGGAAACATTTTCGAAACGCTCGGACGTCGGCCAGATCATTTTGGTGATCTCTGCCGAGGACCGGGAACTGTTCAATGAGAAGTTCGCTGGGCACGCGGCTATGTTGGGTGTCCAGACGGTGATGGGTGGTGCCGAACGAGCCGACAGTGTGCGGAACGCGCTAGAAGCGGTGAATCCCAAGATGAGCTTCATTGCGGTTCACGATGCAGCTCGACCATGTTTGCCATCGCAGTCCGTCGAGGCTGTGTTTGACGCGACGCGGAAGACCAAAGCCGCAATACTCGCCCTGCCCTGCTTTGCTACGGTCAAGCGAGTTGACGCCAACAAGCGAATTGTCGAGACTGTGCCGCGCGATGGACTTTGGTTAGCTCAGACGCCGCAGTGTTTCGATCTGAAGTTATTGCAGCAGTGTTACGCCAAGCATCCCAATCCCAGCCAAGCCACCGACGAGGCTAGCTTGGTCGAGCATTGTGGGCACCCAGTGACAGTTGTTGAAGGCAGTCCACTGAACATCAAAGTCACGACAAAGAACGATTTAAAATTTGCCGAGCTTGCATTGAAGGCCCTGCCCCAAGCCAAGCCGTTCCCCTTTTCATGAACGATAGATAGATGAGTCCAACGAATATTATTGATGAACTACGCTGGCG
>CAYWNG010000845.1:0-2679 GCA_964458685.1 uncultured Pirellulaceae bacterium | reverse complement strand
GCGCTTTCGAACAAACTTGTCGAAGCAAGCATCCGTCGCCATGAACGTCAGCACGCAACAAAGTCAAGCTTGGTCAAACCCGGCAGGAGTTTGACCTACGGCTTGGTTTCTGCCGGAAAGAACCAGAGTGGACGATCCAATACGTTCAAAACGGCGCTTTCGAACAAACTTGTCGAAGCAAGCATCCGTCGCCATGAACGTCAGCACGTAGCAAAGTTAACTTTGGTCAAACCTGGCAGGAGTTTGACCTTCACCCCAAAGGTGGTGGTCACTTTTCGGAATCCATCTGCGGCTCCACAAATTGCGATGGCTCAACGGAGTGATTAAACTAAAGCATTCTTGAAATAGCTCTCCTCAAATTCCCCCAGATCCCAACGCTTTTTAGGTCCTGGCGATGATCCCCGAGATTCTTTGGATGATTCTGATGGTTGGTGCCATTATTGCCACGATTGTTGCTGCAATTCGCGAGAAGAAATCTCGGGCAGCCGCAGCGGCCATGATGCAACCGGCGCCAATGGCGATGGGTGGCGAGAGCAATTCGATGGACTCATTTGGTGACGATGGCCAGTCTGGGTTCGAGTTTAACGTGGACAGTTTCAAATAGCCGCGTAGAATCTCTCTCCCAACGCTACTCGGCGGCAACAGACACAGGCGAAACTGCCTGGGAACTGGCTTTAGGCCGCCTGCGAGTCGCTCTCAAACTCGTTTGTTGAGGAGAATAGTTGGTGGAGCGAGCTGGACATCCTGCAGCCCTAGCCCTTGAAGACGGCAAGATCTTTCGCGGCACCTCCATTGGTGCTTCTGGTGAAACACTTGGTGAGGTTGTTTTTAACACCTCGATGACGGGCTATCAAGAAATTCTCACCGATCCGAGCTACACCGGTCAAATCGTTACGATGACCTACACGGAGATCGGAAACTACGGCACCAACCTGTTGGATCGTGAAAGCGAACGTCCGCAAGTTGCCGGCTTTATCGTTCGCAACGAGAGCCGACTGTACAGCAACTTCCGATCGAACACAGGCCTCGGCGACTACCTAAAAGCCCACAACATCGTGGCTTTGTCGGGAATCGATACTCGCGCCTTGGTTCGCCACATTCGCAGCCAAGGAGCGTTGAAGGGTGTGATCTCCACAACCGACTTGGACGAAGCGTCGCTAGTCAAGAAAGCCAAAGACAGCCCTGGATTGGTAGGCCGCGACTTGGTTAGGGAAGTCATTCCAGAACGCGCAAAGCAATGGAACGAAGCTCTGTATCGTTTGCTAGGTGACAGTTATCCCACCAAGCCAGCCACGGACAACCTTCCTCACATCGTTTGCCTTGATTACGGAATGAAGTGGAATATCGCTCGACACCTCTGCGAACGAGGCAATCGAGTGACCATCCTTCCAGGTACCGCAACGGCCGACGAAGTCATGAAGTTGAATCCAGATGGAGTGTTTCTTTCCAATGGTCCTGGCGATCCTGAACCGCTGGAGTATGCGATTTCGACGATTCGAAACTTGGTTGGCAAGAAACCGATTTTTGGAATTTGTTTAGGACATCAACTGCTGAGTTTGGCTTGCGGAGCGAAGACCTTCAAACTGAAATTCGGCCATCGCGGTAGCAATCAACCCGTGTTGAATGTGGACTCCGGTCGCGTTGAAATCACTTCGCAGAATCATGGTTTTGCGGTCCAAGAAGAGACGTTGCCAGAGTGTTTACAGATTACGCACCGCAATTTGAACGACAACACCATTGCTGGCGTTCGTCACAAGAAGGCGACAGCGTTTTCAGTGCAATATCACCCAGAGGCATCGGCTGGTCCGCACGACAGTGAGTACCTGTTCGATCAGTTTACCGCGTTGCTTAAACCCTAGATGTTTCCAAACTTGCAGGTGTGAAAGAGAGACTGCTCCATGAACGCACCTCGGCAAAGTTTCGCGACAACTCAATGGACTCTGGTTTGGCGAGCTGCATCGGACGATTCAGCTCACGCCAAGCCTGCTATGGAGCTATTCATACAGCGCTATTGGCAACCGTTGTATTACTTTGCGAGGCAACAAGGACTTTCAGCTTCTGATGCCGAAGATGCCACGCAAGAGTTTCTCAGCCAAAATCTAGACGGCCAACTACTATCGAAAGCTGACCCGATCAAAGGCCGCTTTCGATCCTATCTACTGACCGCTTGGCGCAGATTCTTGATTGATGAGTATCGAAAGCAATCGCGTCAGAAAGCGGGCGGTCAGTTGAAGCGCTGGTCGTTAGACGTCGCTACCAGTGAAGCTAAGTGGCAACAAGCTGACTTCAAGAATCGACAGCCTGACGACGCTTTTACGTTGGCTTGGGCAAACACTGTTCTTGAGCAGGTCCATGCTCAGCTTATAACCGACTATCGCGGGCGAGGCCGTGAGAGTCTGTTCAAACTGCTTTGGCCCTACTTAACCAAACCGATCGAAGCCAGCGACTATCAGCATTTAGCCAACGCAACGGCAATGTCGCAAAGTGCCGTAAAAGTTGCCTTACATCGCTTGCGACAACGCTACAGCGAAACGCTTCGTGCAATCATTGGAGAGACCGTTGATGACCCCAACGAGATCGACCGCGAGCTAAGCGAGTTGATTGACGCTTTGAAGCGATCATAGCAGCATCCGCATTTACTACGCAATTCAAACCTAGGTTACAGTTGACAGGGTGACA
>CAYWNG010000844.1:0-2684 GCA_964458685.1 uncultured Pirellulaceae bacterium | reverse complement strand
GTGTGTTGAAATCGTGCCTTTGGAAATGTGGTCGTATCGAAAAGCCATTCACCCATTGTGATCGTGGGATAATCTTGGGGAATGATATCGGTTATCAAGCGAATCGCGGTAATGCGGCTTTCTTCGGAACCAAAGTGGAACCACGCATTCAGTCGAGCCACGGAAAGGACCGCCTGCGACCAAGCAACTCTTTGCTTGAGATTTGTCTCTTTTGTGGTCGCACTATTTCCGTTCATCTTGAGAATAGCTGGCCCAACGGCTCGTACGAATTGCAAATCTTGTTCGAGCGAGCCGAGCGTTCGCTCTAGATCGACTTGCGACAAAGCGTACTTGGGAGATATCCTCGTCAGCGCAATCTTACTTTCGGGATCGATTACCAACATCGGGAACCGCTCAAGGGCATCTTCGTAGGGAATCTGGTTGTTCCTAACCAAGTATTCAAAGTGCTCTCGTTGGAAACTGCGTGCTTGGATTTCGAGAGTGGTTAATGGATACAGCGACAATTGTCGTTTCTGATCTATCGTTTTTGTACATATTCCATAATCGCCCATTAAACGCAGACGCTCCTCGAAATCGTCGGGGGCTATCTGCAGTATCACTTCGCGCACTTGGGCGCTGGTTAGAGCGGCACCCAGACGGAACAACGATTGAGCTCGGCTCTTGAGAAATCGGAGTTGTTCCGCTTTGCTCAAGCCGTTCATGGCAGGCTTGTCTGCGAGCAAGCCGCCAAGAACTCGTGTTCGTAGCCATGACTCAAGCTCTAGCAATGACAAAGTTGCTGACTCGGTAGTAGGTGTACCTGTTGATTGCAGATTGAGAGATACTTCGACGAGCGGTGGTGAGTTCTGCGAGTTGGGAATGACACGATAATCGACAGCGATCAACCAAGGAACGATTCGCTTTTCGGCGGCGACTGTTCCATCGGCTTCTCGATTCAAGGCTCTCGTCTCCTCCCATTCAATCAGTGCAACCCCTGGAATGGCCAATAATTGATTGCTAAGGAAACCATGGGCTTGTTTGCCAATATCTAAGAACGCATCGCCAAGGTTCTTACATGCGAACGGTGCCAAGCCAACGACCTGTGAGATTTTCGGTGAAGCTCTCACCGACTTCAGCCACTCACTGACTTGGTCGGCCAGTGTCGCAGCATCGGAAAGATCAAAATCGGCAACCGCAATTCGAGCCGCAAGATCGCAGTCACAAACGAAGACTCGAAGACTAAGCGGCACTCTCTCCGGTCGCGTATTGTCCGAAGTATTGTCAAACTGATATTGGCACACGATCAGCCGTTGCGCTCCAATTCGTCGTCCAATCCTCATCGGAGCCAACAATGATCCTGATTCCAATGATCTTTCCAACTCAAGCTCGAAGTCTCTGAGCTGAATTCGTTCGACAAGCTGAAAATCACTCCCATCAAGTTTGACTGTCAGCAAGTCGGCAAAGCCGCTCTCCGACGCCGACCGGTCTCCCACGATGGCCCAAGTCAGTCTCTTTTCCCCTTGAGCGTTTACGTTGAAGGCGAGACAAATCACGCAAAAGCAGTGAAAAACGGCCAAAATAGTTCGACTCATGGAACTGCCTCACGGACGAAAACCCCTCGCTTTTGTTGTTTCTGATTATTAAAACTCAGAAACTTGGAAAATCTGAGGAAATTCTTCCTCAGAATGACAACTTCTCTCGGTTTTATTCTGCAGACATCGAGAGTGAGCGCGAAATCGGATGACCACGAGCCGCGCGCCTAGACGACGAATGCCATGACAAACTCCGACGAACAGCTCATTTCTCTTTGGAAAACTTTGGGCGACGAGACTGCATTGTCTCAGTTGGCCACTCGTTATTTGCCTCAGTTTTACCGTACTGCTCGTGCCATGATGATGTCGCATATTCAATCCGAGGACATTGCCCAAGAAGTGATGCTAAAGGTCATTCGAGGTTTACCGTCCTTTGAGGGCGAAAGCGGTTTTCGGGTTTGGAGTTACACGATCCTACTCAACACCATCCGAACGGAATCCCATCGAGCCAATCGCAGAAATCACGCCAGCATTGATGCCAATACCGATGCCATGATCCCTGCGGATTCCAGGCACGCGCAGCCAACCGATCATTCGATTCAACGTGAGCTGCAGGCCGCCTTTCAAAACGCTCTCAGTAAACTGACAGAAGCGCAGCGGACTGCATTAGTACTCATGCACATCGACGGACTATCAGCCAACGAGGTAGCTGCACTTCAGGAGTGCTCTGTTGACGCAGTTTATCAACGCACTGCGGAAGCCAAACGTAAGCTGAGAGCCGATTCCAATTTGCGTTCCCTATGGACTGAACCAACGTAAACCAACACTCGTTATGACTCACTCAAAGACTTCAAACTCGACTCCATCGCCCGATCCACTGGATGACCAATTGGCAAAGTGGGGCTCGCAATTCGAATGCAGTCAGGAACAGATTGCTGCGATGTGGAGTCGCGTCTCAGAAGCACTGGCTTCAGACCTGCCTTCCCAACAAGAATCTGCTTCGAATGAAGCTAAGCGTCTTGCGAATCTGCCCACGACTGTGGGCACGAGATCGAACAAACCTCTCGCAAGGCGGAGCCATTGGAGTATTGGACTCGCGCTAGCGGCTGGTCTATTGGCCGCAGTAGGGCTGAGGCTCTCCATGCTAACCGACCCTCGACAAGGTCCGCAACC
>CAYWNG010000843.1:0-2703 GCA_964458685.1 uncultured Pirellulaceae bacterium | reverse complement strand
AGACATCGTTCGCCAATTGCGAGAGCTGCTTACGTCCGCTGGACTCAAGCCCGGTCATCGAAAGATCGTCTTACCCGATCTGCCTCAAAAGCCGATGGAAGAAAGTAGTAAACCACCTCGCAAAGGCAAAGCTGACGAAGATCCGGCTGAAAAGATTCCCGATCGGCCTGAAGGTTATGCGGCCATCCATCAGTCTTTGCTGGCCGGGTTGTTAAGTGGAATCGCCGAGCGTGGCGAAAGGCATGATTACAAAGCGGCCGGTGGAGTATCGGTAACGCTTTGGCCAGGCTCAGGACTGTTCCGTCGGTCACCTAAGTGGATCATGGCTGCCGAAATCGTCGAGACAAGCCAACGATTCGCGCGGACAGTAGCTGAGCTGGATTCAGAGTGGATTGAGTACGCCGGTCGCGATCTGCTGAAACACTCCTACAACCAACCGTACTGGAGCGAAAAAAGCGGCTCGGCGTTGGTCTATCGCAAAAGCACACTTTACGGCCTAACGATCGTTGCTGGTCGACGCGTTCCGCTGGCGCCCATCGATCCAGCTCAGGCCCGCGCCATGTTGATCGAGCACGGATTGGTCGCGGGCGAGTGGCAATGTGACTTAGCTTTCTACAAGCACAACGTCGAACTGATCGCCGATATGGAAGAACTGGTGCGACGAACTCGCGAGCGTCGCTACATCATCGATCGCTTTCACTTAGCGAACTTTTACGAGTCGCGTTTACCCGCTGATATCTTTGACTTAAGTTCACTACGTGCGTGGGTCAAGTCGCATCAAGGGTCTCCAGAGGAGAAGTCGCTGTGGCTAAGCCCCGACGACTTGTTGGACAAAGAGGATGATCACCCGGATGTCGTGAACGAGTTTCCCAACCTGTTGAAAATTGGCTCGGCGGAGTTTCCTTTAGCCTATCACTTTGAACCAGGCAGTAACAACGATGGGGTCACGATCACCGTGCCTCAAGTGGCCTTGCGACAGGTCAGCGAGCAATCGTTAGGTTGGCTCGTGCCTGGATTGTTGGAAGAGAAGATCATGGCGATCATCAAGTCTTTTCCAAAGTCGCTTCGCACCTGCTTTGTTCCCGCTCCCGATGTGGCGAAGAAGTTAGCGGGCCAACTTGCAAGCACCGATCGCTCTACTCCATTCTCCACGGCGCTGGCTGAAGTCATGAGCCAACATGCGGGTCAGCGAGTCAGTGCAACAGATATCGACAACACGCGATTGCCCGATCACTTAAGATTTTTGGTGCATGTGATCGACAAAGACGGACACCAAGTCGCCGCAGGTCGCGATGTCGAACAGTTGATCGCTGAACATGGACTTTCGTCGAACGAAACGAGAGCGGCAATTGGCGAAGATGTTGGGCAGTGGAAAGACTGCGATATTCGATCTCCCGAAGAATTGGACAATCTGCCCAGACAATTGGTGATTCGACGCGGGGGAGTCAAAGTCGCTGCCTTCCGCGCGCTGGTCGATACTGGCAAATCGGTTCAAGCCAGACTTGTCGACACCGAAGCTGAAGCGGAACGATTGTCGCTAGCCGGAATCACGCGATTGTTTGTGATCAAGAATGACAAGACTCTACGAAGTCAAACTAAGAATTTGCCGAAATGGAACGAGTCGGCCCTGGCCTTAAGTTCGATAGTCCCGTCGGCCCAATTGCAATCGGGAATTCAAGATCTGATCGCCCGAATTGCCTTGGTTGAGAATCAGCCCATCGTCCAAGATTCGCTGGACTTCTCTGCTCGACAAGCTCGAGCCAGCGTACAGATTTCTGTGGCTACGCAGGAGGTTGCCGCTTGGTTGCCTGCGCTTGCATCGAACTACCAAGACATTCGGCTTAGGCTTGAAAAGTCGCCTGCGCCGTGGCGCGAGATTGTTGATTCGATCCGCGTGCAGCTTACTGAATTGTTCGCGCCGCGCTTCCTGCAAGAGACGCCCTGGCAGTGGCTGAAGGAGTATCCGCGGTATCTTCAAGCAGCCAAAATGCGACTGGAAAAGCTGACCAGCGGCGGAGTCCCCAAAGATCGCAAGCTGTCCGAGCCAATCGTCGCTGCACGCAACAGCTACCAACTGGCGCTAAAATCGCCGCGAGCAGGCGACCCTGCGTATGCTCGCAGCTTGAACGAACTGCGTTGGTTGTTGGAAGAGCTTCAGGTCTCGATCTTCGCTCAACAATTGGGGACACGCGTTACTGTGTCACCCAAGCGAATTCAGGAAGCGCTGCAAAGATTAGCCTGATCTCGAATCAACCGAACTCGATTGAGACGAGCTCGATTGACCTAATCTCAAACAACCTCAACAGGTCGCAACGAAGGCTTGTAGAGCTTGCGGCCCAAGTTGGGATGGAATCCAGTCCAATCGCTGTCGGTGTTGCGATCGCTGTTGATCAGTTCGCTAGCTTGATTGATCTTAGCGTCCATATCGTCAATGTAAGCCAAGACGATCGCTTCAAGTGTCATGGGTACTTTCGGACTACCGTGCTCTAGATAGCCATGGTGGCTGACGATCATGTGCTGAAGTCGCCACACCAAAGCTTCGGGCATCGCTTGGCCAGTCGTTTGCTCCAACTGCGCAATCTTGCGATCTAGTTGCACAACGCCTTGCACCAAATGCCCGATCAATTGACCAGGATCAGTGTAGGTCATTTCGCCGTCAAAGCTCAACTCTTCAAGCTTGCCGATGTCGTGCAGGAAGACACC
>CAYWNG010000842.1:250-2708 GCA_964458685.1 uncultured Pirellulaceae bacterium | reverse complement strand
TTTCTGCCTGCAAGTACATCCTGTTGTTCCAAGATTTCGGGGGAATTCCAGTGGGTCTCGGCTATTCAGGCTAGTGTTAGTACCTTGTCGGATGAGGGCGTTTTAGACGTCGCTCTTAGCTGTGAAAGCGTAGTGCCTGATCAACTTTCCAGCCTTACTGTCGAAGATTCGGAACACCTCTTGCGATTCTATTCGGTACTCGCATGTCGGATAATTCATCGTCGCGCATTTCAAGGTCGAAGAGTTCTCCCCTCTCAGGTGGCGGTCCCATTGTGGTTCTTGGCCAAGCGTGTTTCCAGACCACCGGCGCTAACATACGCCAGTTATGTGCTTAGCAACTTCATCGAATTTCCTGGCGTTAACTCGCCAACCAGTGCATTCAAAATTCAGTGCACACCGACTGGAACCCCAGACGAAGAATGGTTTGTCGCTGCACATTTGGCTGTAGAATCGAGTGGAGGAGCTGTTGTTGAAGCGATCTTGAGTATCGAGGAGAGCTTGGCAGAAGAAGACTGGCAGCGGACATCCGAAGCACTGCATGTAATCGCCCAAGCCTTGCGTTGTGCGAAACAAGTACTGTGGACCATACCGGAGAGATTAGATCCAAACGTTTTTCGAACTCGTATTAGGCCGTACCTCTACGGGTACGAAAATGTCGAGTTTGAAGGCTTGCCAGAATTGGCCCAGTTCTCTTATGTTGGAGAAACAGGGGCACAGTCAGGAATGATTCGAGCTGTAGATGCAATCCTTGCCCCAAGTCACTCTGAGAAGACACTCAGGCCGATGCGAGATTTCCTCCTTTGTGCTCCACCCGCGCACAGAGACTTTATCCAAAGAGCGACGGATCTCGGAGTTCAGCTTCTTGAAAAGCAACATAAGTCGAAGTTGGTGCAAGACGCTAGAACCGAGGCACTTTTCGAGATTGCAGATTTTCGTCGAATTCATCTAGCTATAGTATCACGTTTTCTGGTTCAAGACGGAAAACATCTATCTGAGAGAGGTACTGGTGGTACAGAACTTAAGACTTGGCTGCAAGAAATCCTGGATGATACAAACGCTTCTCTAGATTCAAATGTAAAATGCCCATTCTCTCACGCTTCCCCGGGGACGAACTAGAGAATCGCCTGAAGTAGTCCGTTGATCTTCAGCAACTCTTGGGGCACTACTTGGGCGAAAAAAACTCAATCGGCTTATCGATGCTCTTTATTCTCCTTCACAAGCTGTTACATTGCGTTAACGATCCAGCCTACCAAAGTGTAGGCACCGACGATGGCGCAAACTATGGCAATAATCGTAACTGAGAGGCAAGTCGTTGGCAGGAGCCAGTTGGGTGGATCGTAGGCTAGAGTTGACTTGAGCTGTTCTTGATCAAGGATCGAAGGAGCTTGCAACGTCTCTAGGTAGTTGCGAAGGTAGTTTGGATATTTGCTTCGCTCGCTGAGTCGGGCTGGCTTGGGAAAGCGAAGTAGCAATCGCATCCAATCGTCTTTCTGATATCTCTTGAGAAACAACTCTACTAGCTGTCTCTGCTGATCGTCGGGGTTATCCACTGAGAGCAAGAAAAAGCGACCCGCTTCAAGCTGATCTCCCAACTGGACAAGGACATTCGCGTAGGCCAAATAGATCTCTCGCGAATATCCGTATGCTGCGAGGCTGGAAGCGAGGATCTCTTTCGCTCGCCAAAGACGACCATCGGTTAGCTCGGCTTGAGCGCGCTGAATTGTCTTGGCGATGGTCATTAGATAGGCTCTAGAGTTTGATGAGCATCAGTCTTGGGACGAAAGCTCTGGATCAGTAGCAGTCTTTCTTCGGTACATTAGCATAGGGATGCAAAAAGCAGAGGCAACAGAGAAAGTTGCTGGAAGGACTGTTCCGTAAATCAGCGCCTTTCCGCGAAACTCATTTGGGGTCTTAGCAATGGCTTGCGAATTAAGGTACTCGGAAACCCATGATTTACTGCATTGTAAACGCGCTTCCTCCGTGTTGGACTCGGGCGCTCGGGCCTCGCCGCCCACGGCGTACTTTCTGGAAATCGCCAAGCCACCCTCGGCAATGTTCCCCGCAACGGCTAGTCCGCCGTTTGCCGAGTAGATGCCAACCGCACCACCACCCACGGCCTGCCAACCCACGGCGCCACCACCAATTGCCGAATGGCCAACTGCTAGGCCGCCAATGGATAGCAGTCCAATCGAAAGTCCACCGAAGGAAAATAAGCCGAACGATAGTCCGCCTAAAGCAAACATACCCAGTGATCGACCACCCACGGCAATGATGCCTCGAGCGTAGTTACCAAACGCGAGAAATCCAGTGGCCTTGTCTCCGACTGCTAACCAGCCCTTGGCATGTCGAGCCTCGGAGCCAGAGTAAGCGTTACCTGGATCAGAAACTTGAAAATCATATAGGGGCCATCCCAATAGTCGTATTTGGCTGGTCATGCGTCGACCAATCCAGTTCCCCG
>CAYWNG010000842.1:0-240 GCA_964458685.1 uncultured Pirellulaceae bacterium | reverse complement strand
GGGAGCTTTGCCTGTACCAATTCGATCTTTCAACCAAGTAGGATTAGGGTCATCTTCGGGGCGGATTGTCTGTCGCACATGTTTGATCTGACGATTGATGGTAACGCCACGAACTATGCAGAACAATCCGAAGCCAATTCCCATAGCGCAGTTGCCTAAGATGGCGAACAACATAGTGTTGGGGCGATTCGCAAAGTACAGAGCCAGTACAATCGAAAGCACTGTAACGACAACGTAGCA
>CAYWNG010000841.1:0-2709 GCA_964458685.1 uncultured Pirellulaceae bacterium | reverse complement strand
AGTTGGGGGGAGAATTGGTTTTCTCCACCTACGAAACGAGGTAAAGGCTTTGTGCCGTGGGCTGATTCAATTCTATGCCACGTCAAACCGATGTCAGATCCTTTTGTTGGAGTGCCTGACCGCTGGGATCTTTTTGTTCTACTGCGTTGGAGTATCGAAAAACTTGGCA
Source organism: uncultured Pirellulaceae bacterium (assembly GCA_964458685.1). Lineage (GTDB taxonomy): Bacteria > Planctomycetota > Planctomycetia > Pirellulales > Pirellulaceae > Aureliella. Next base: position 2,540 of record CAYWNG010000841.1, on the reverse strand, counting down.
TGCGAACGGCCAACAAGACCATTCTCATCTCTCGCACAAAGGAAGCATGGCACACCGTAGAGAAACTGATGCAATGGGAAAAGGATCATCCCTATCGACGCTCCAGATTGGAGCAACTGTACCAGAAGGCTTCCACCAGAACTGTTGACATTAAGTATGCCGAGTCAGCGATGCGTGGAATAGGACTGGAGTGGCCAGGAAAGCCGCAGGATAGACGAAGAAGATGGGTCGAGTGCGTGTGTGCACTCGGGCTTGATGTCGAAGTTAAGCAAGTTTCGTTTCAAGCAAAGCTCATGCTTAAATCCGACCGTTCGATCGATGCTCAGATATCCAGATTCTTGAATCAGGGAATCGACATGATTCAGATGGGAGAGGACTTCCACGAGACGCTCAAGAAACTTGGCTGCACACCAAGAAACATCTTCAATTGGCTCAAGAGACATCGTAAGGACTACCCCAAAAGCACAATCCACTTATAAGTGGGAACAGCCCGATAAGCAATCTGCGATAGCCAGGATCTATGATTGGTACCACCAAGCCTTAAGCTCAGGCATAGGACTCATCCAGCAGGTTGCTACAACACACTTGGCTCACTCACACGGTATTCTCGCCTGGTATGACTACTCAATCTCCAATGGGCTACTTGAAGGTATTAACAACAAGATGGAAACAATAAATAGAATCCACTATGGCCTACGAGACAGAGAATTCTTTCGCCTAAAGCTCTATAAGCTACGATATTACTGAACTCTGGCTAGATCAAGGAATCAGAAGAGTATTCACAATTCTTGTTTAGACTCACGACTTTGGCGACAGGTCGATACAGCAATTGCTCATGGCTTGCTCTAGCTCGGCGGGGTTCACGTTGCGTAGCAGAAACTCAACAAGATCCTGCTGTCTATTCTGACCGAAGACCAGTCGGTAAGCAGTGAGCGTCTTCATTAGCTGGCGATGGTGATTTCGTTCTCGGCTGAGTGGCAGCGTTGGTACGATACGTTCGATCTTGGCAGGCCCCTCTTCGCAGATCCAGAATGGATACAAGTCGTTTTGCCCTGGCTTCCTCGCAGCTATGGCCGCTTCGAACAACTTGCCCCAAACGTCCTCTCCCGACTTTATCGTCAGATCATTGAATTGCCATGCGATATTGCGACGTAGGGCATGGCTCTTGAATCGGTGAACGCGCCCTTCGCGTTGCTCGAGGTCCACTGGATTTGATGGAAGATTCCAATGCAAAACACTGTGGCAGTAGTTGTGAAAATCCAAGCCCTCCTGCCCGACACTAGTACTCACCAAGACAAATGGCCAAAATGGAGAATTGAAGGCAGCACGCACTTGCTCCTTGCGGGAACCTAAAGTCTGCTTGTTACCATCGACCGATTCTTCATCTTTTTGATCTCCGAAGGCAACCGCAAATCGAGTTCGAAATCGAACGGGATCATCGACACGCACTTCGGAACGACCAATGCTGTACATGTCCGCCTTGATCGTCGACGTTCGAAAGCAGATCGACTCTCGAAAATCTCTCGACGCGGACTCACAGGGATCGCACTGCTCAATTCCTTCCGCTGATTTCCGCGTGCTAACGCTTGGCTTTCCGAGTAACAGATGCAAATACTCGTCGAGCAGCGCCTGCAGATTCCCATGAGCGCAGTACTGTAGAACCAGTTTCCAATAGGGTACTTTCCTCTTGCTCTGAACACGAAATAACCCACGAACCATGTAGGTTACTTCAGGCAGGTTAAAGAGGTGAACGAAGCCAGAAGCGATCTGCTTAGCTGCATTCCATCGAGCGACCGAATCAGAAGATCGAGTCACAGAACTTCTTCGTAGACTCCTCAGTGCACACACGCCAGGACCTGCAATCGCAAGTGTTGCCAGCACCTTGAACAATTGCTTGGGTGGCTTGCCAAGACCTATGGGTTTACCAGTTTGCTTTAGGTTATTCCAAAGCGCTACAACCTGTTCGACCTGCTCGGTCCAGCCCTTGGGGCGCTCTCCGTCTTCGCCCAACGGAGTGATATTACCACGTTCGAACTCTTGCACCCAAAGTCCAAGTCGATTTGGGTTGGACAGGTAGTCCAACAGAATCGGAGCCACCCAAAACCAGTTTCTATCAACCTTTGACGAATCGATCTCAAGTCGTGTCAATATCGGCCCTAGCTTTGCTTCAAGCACCTGAGCATATTCATTGACCAAAGTCTTCAAGTCTCGCAGGTCAAGGCCGGTACCTGCGGATTGCGTGGTCACTGCTGGATCAAACTGTCCTGCCAGGTAGCTGCATGGATAAATCAAAGCGAAGGTCGTCATCGATTTGCCATCAGTTCTCAGCAATTGCTTGCGATTCTTTCGTTCGCTCTCCGTGTTAGCGACTTGCCGATTCAGGCTGTGAAACATCTGCCGCTCAGCTTCATAGCTCAGCAGACTGGCAACGACCTTTGGTACGATCTTCCAGGCCGAGAAAACTAAGGTCTTTGTCAACGACCCTGCACATTCTTCAGAGTAGACTCCGCTGGGTTGGTAATAGGGCCTACCCGGTGGAA
>CAYWNG010000840.1:0-2712 GCA_964458685.1 uncultured Pirellulaceae bacterium | reverse complement strand
ATAGCGAACAGTTAATCTTTTGTCATTTCTTTGTTCGATTTTTTTGGGAGGAGCGATGATGAAGCTGGGTGCGTACGGTAATAGTCGCCGAGGTTTCACTCTGGTCGAGTTGATGGTGGTTATTGCTATTATTGGCATTCTGGTGGGCCTGCTGTTGCCTGCAGTTCAAGCGGCGCGTGAAGCTGCCCGTCGTATGCAGTGCACCAACAACCTGAAGCAGCTCGGTTTGGCTGCGATGAACTTTGAGTCGGCTTACAAGAAGTTTCCGCCGTCGGCCAATGCGGTCAGCAGCAACACGCCGAGCATTGACGAAATCAATTTCAACTACGTTGGTCACTTGGTTTATCTGTTGCCATATATGGAACAGAACGCCATTTATCAACCGTTTGCGTCAAATTTGGATCTGAATGCGAACACCTATCGCACCGTGCCAACCACGCCAGTGCCAAATCGCCGCGCTTGGTGGTTTGATGGTGGTAGTTTCTCATCACCAGCCTTCCCACAAATCATCGCTGTGTCGCCAACACGTTTGTCGATGTTGCTGTGCCCATCGGACAATGCCGAGCAGGTGATTGTTCCAGGCACGACCACTTTCAACTGCTTGTTCGGTCACATGGACTGGCCACTCGGTCTGTATAGCCTGTCGATGAACGACGAACCACCGCGTTGCGTAACTCGCGATACGCAGATGACGAACTACCTCGGCAACACCGGTCGCTTCGCAAACGTTGGTGCAAATTTGGGTTTGACCAGCGCTCAACTTCCGATGGTTGACCCGTACCAAGGCATTTTCCGTTTGAACATGCATACGCGCATGGGCGAGATCACCGACGGCACCACCAACACGATTATGTTCGGTGAAGTGACTGGTCTGTGGTCGGATGGCTTTAAGCCTTCGGGTCGCACACGATCCTTCAGCTGGACGTCGGCCGCTCTGCCTCTGAACCGCATGACCTTCAGCATTGTGTCCGGTGCGGCTTTCAACAACAGCGAAAAGAGCAGCGTACGCTACAGCTCGATGCATGCTGGAGTTATCAACGTCGCCATGGGTGACGGCTCGGTAAAGGGAATGCCTGTTAGCACTGATAACAACATTTTCTTGAGCATGAGTGGTAAGGCTGACGGCACGGTGTTTACTAACGTAGAGTAGTTTTTTCACGAGGTTTGATTTATGCGATTTCTCCTAGCGATTGCTGTGTTGGCTGGCGTAATGGGTTGTGATTCATCTTCCAATGCATCCGCTGGCAAAGCTCAACCGGCACCCAAGGTGACCACCGGCAAGCAAGCCACCGGCGTTGGATTGCAAGAAGCCGGCCACTAAAAACGAGCTTCTCGCTTGTAGAGCTGAAATACCCGGTTCGGTTTCGAACCGGGTATTTTTGTTGATGCACTTGCCTCTGTTTTTTGTCTTTTGTCTATCAAAATTTTGAGACTTCTCGCCGAACTCCACCTTTTGAACTGCTTGGTAGCCCAATTTAAAACGCAGAGAGTCGCAGAGGAGCCGAGGAAACGCAGAGAGATTTAACGACGAAGACACGGAGGCAAGAACCATGTTGCGCCTTTTTAGCAAAACACAGTCAACGATTCGAATTAGTTCTCCCTACGATTTCCTCGGCTCCTCTGCGATCTCTGCGTTTCAACAGCATCGGCAAGCAGTCCAACGGTGGAGTTCAGCGAGAAGTGTCAAAATTTTTGTCCGATCACCAATCAGGCAACAATTAGCCGACAAACACTAGTTCGACTCATCATGACTCAATCTCGCTACTTTTGTTGGACGCAGGGCCATTCGGCCAGATTCTTGACTGTCCACGACAGCTCGATGCAGATGCGTTTTGTGTCTGCGAAGCTGGGCCAAACTACTGTCGACGATTCATCGCGTGACATGTCGGCCGCTGAGATTGCACAGAACATCGAGCAAGCGTTACGGCATGGCTTCCGTGAAGTAAGTGAAACCGAGTTTGCTAACGAACAAGCCCAGATCAAAACGCATTTTGAGCTTCTCACGCTCGAACAAGCTCCTCCAAGGGCAACGATCGCCCGCTGGCAAGATTTGAAGTCCGAATTCAAACATTACCTGTCCAACGACCCAGAAGAATATCTGCCACGCAATTTACAGTCGTTCTGTGTTTACGATGAACCATGTCGATTGGACAGCAGTTTAGAGTTAGCCTTTGATTCTAACGGGCCCACCGCACAAACCGCTCAACGCAATCTGATATTCAGGCAGGGCTTGGTGATCGACGGCAATCTCGACGCAGGCGGATTTATTACCGAACTGCCGCAGCTCGTGATCATCCAAGGAGACCTGTGCGCCAAGAACCTTATCCTGACAGGTTGGGCGGAGGTCATTGTTACTGGCAATGTGAAGCTAGAGGGCATCCTGCTGGCGTATGACGGTGAAGCCGGTGGGCGGCTCAAAGTACACGGCAACCTGACCTCACAGCGGGTGTTGGGCGGGATGATGTACAACATCGAAGTCGCAGGGCGAACCGAAGGCGCAGTGTATTGGACGGATGACGATGAAGCGACTCTGCCAAACGCCACTTCAGTTCCATGCACTCTGTCGGGCGAACAAGCATTAGAGATCCACAAACTCACGCCACTGGTGAAAGAGGCGTACTTTGTTGACAGCAATTGGGCTAACGGCGAAGAAGTTCAGACACTCGTCTTTACGCCTTCGCAGGCAGTCGATCTTATCCGCGAAGCCAAATC
>CAYWNG010000839.1:0-2716 GCA_964458685.1 uncultured Pirellulaceae bacterium | reverse complement strand
CGTTTTGATTGTGATTGTATTCGACAGGCTTTCTATTCTAGCCGGTTTGAAAGACGGTTCCTATAGTCGGAGTCCCAAGACGCAGCAGTGTCTTGCGTGTTCTCCGTGTCCAATTCCCAGATCCCGATGATTCGATGCGGAAAGCTCGGAGGACATGGCGCAAGTTTCGTTAAATTCGATTCTGGCGAGTCTCTCTTGACTCCACACCTGAAAACCTGCTAAAGCCCACGGTGGAGTGTTCTCGTTGGAGCACGCTGTTTGGAAATGGATCAGAACCGCTGGGTGAGGTGAGTCGAATGCGACAACGCAAATTGAATCGTCGATCGCTACTATTGTTGGCTCCATTGGCACTACTGCCGCTTCGTACCTTGCCGGCACAGCAGGCTGGAAGCTCCTTCAACAATGCCGAGTCGCTTCGGTCGGCTCGCAATGTCACGCCACTGCTTGATCAATTAAGAGTTGGACTACGTACGAATCAGGAGTCGCAAGTTGACTTCCTGAAAGTGGTGGTTCAAAAGGTCGAAGCTGGGGAACTTTCTCAGGCCATGGTGAACACGGTCTACAAATGGGCTATCAGTCGCAACGAACGCTATCCCTTTCCGTACTTTCAAGTTGGATTGAAAGAACTGGCCAAGCGCCGCGGCGTCAGTCTATAAAACGTCCGCTTTCGAATTAGCTATAATGCTTTCCTGCTGCGAGTCACTTCGCACTAGTCCCAGGAAAGCCAACGATGAAGCGACGTCATTTCTTATCTACAGCTACAGCGACACTCGCGGCAGCCTCAATAGCAACATCCGGTGCCTACCGCAGAGTCCACGGTGCTCCGAGCAGAGCGCCGAAAATTCTTTTGCGATCCTCGTGGCAAGTCGTCAACATCGGCGATATTGCTCACACGCCAGGCGTGCTGGCACTTCTCGAAAAGTACATTCCCGAAGCTGAAGTCACCCTATGGGCTTCGGCCGACTTGAGCGAGCCGGTCGCAGCGATGGAACATCGGAGATTTCCAAAGCTGAAGATTGTCAAAGGATCGATCGGAAAGAATGGTCGAGCGTCTAACGAAGATCTACAGCAGGCGATAGAGGGCGCGGACTTTCTGCTTCACGGCTCGGGACCGTCGCTGGTTGCAGCCAAAGATGTAGCTGCTTTCGTCGAGCATACGAAGAAGCCGTTCGGCGTTTATGGAATCACTCATGGTTCGTTTCTTTCCGGCGATGATAAACAGTTGCTAGGGCAAGCCAAGTTTGTCTTCTTTCGCGATAGCGTTTCATTGGACAAGGCCATCGAGGAATCGGTTGCATGTCCCATCCTGCAATTTGCTCCCGACGGCGCGTTTGCCTGCGATCTGCGCGACGATGAACGAGCGAAGCAATTCGTTGCCGCTCAAGGCCTTGAGCCTGGAAAGTTCCTTTGTTGCCTCTCTCGCTTGCGATTCACTCCCTACTGGTCCATTCCCGGAAGCAAACGAGCCTTTGATGAAAAGCGACACGAACGCAACGAAGAGATGAAAGATCGCGATCATCAGCCGCTTCGCCAGGCTATTGTCGATGTGGTTAGAAACACATCGCTCAAGGTTCTGCTTTGCCCCGAGGACATGACACAGATGGCTGTCGGCAAGGAGCAACTGCTTGAAAAACTTCCAGAAGATGTTCGCCGTCGCGTTGTTTGGCGTGAAGGATTTTGGCTGACCGATGAAGCTCTTAGCGTTTATCGAATGAGCGCGGGACTGTTTGGTAGCGAAATGCACTCGCCCATCATGGCCGTCGGCAATGGTGTTCCCGCAATCGTCTGTCGTTTTGAAGAGCAAACGAGCAAGGGCATTATGTGGCGCGATATTGGATTGGGCGATTGGCTGTTCAACCTGGATGAAGAGGTGGAATGCGCACGAGTGCCTGAAGCAGTTTTGAACATGGCTCAGAATCTAACCCAAGCCAAACAAAAGACCGAAGCCGCTCGGCAGTTCGTCATGCGGCGGCAGCGGGAGACTATGGAGATCGTGCGAAAGGCTTTGAGCTAGATCACACATTGCAAGTGAATCTCATAGACCGGTGCCTTCGACACCGGCAGAGGATATACCGGACCTTCGGCCTAAGAAAAAACAGCAACAGCAAGACTACCGCCTGCGGTACAAAACAACTGCTTTACAAACGCCCAAACGCCCTTATTTGATCATCGAGGTTCCACAGTGATCGAATCGAACTCAGCACAAGAGCTTGAATCGCCAGATGTTACCACCTTGGACGACGGCAGATCCGTCAATACAGATTGGGACATCGACGACGGAGCGAACTCAGCTTCATCGACGAAAACGAACGAGACTATCAATCCTCAATCACTTCACAGCTTCTGGAAGGGGATCGCAGGTCTTGCCGTTATCGCCCACTTGGCAATTATTGTATCGATGCTGGTTATCGGACTATGCGATCGCTTGTTATCGCCCTATATGCTGAGCGGTATCGATCAATTCAATTACAACACGCAAATTTCACGAGCGACCTACCAGCAGTGGTTTGACATGGAGGAGTTTGAATTCAACTGCCTTCGCGCGATGGTCAGTGGGTACATATGGATCAGTGTCTTTCCCATTTTGCTTTGGAGAGGATCGTTAGGAAAGAGATTCGCAATCGCGACAATCTTGTTCACGTGTATCTTGTTCCTGTTCGATCAGATGGGCGGCTACAGCCTACAGCAATCTTTGCCACTCTGGGCTAAGTTAAAT
>CAYWNG010000838.1:0-2720 GCA_964458685.1 uncultured Pirellulaceae bacterium | reverse complement strand
ACTTTGCAGCAGACACAAAGCACGCTGGCCAGCAATGCATCGCTGTTTGGCGGTATTGCACCATCACAGACATCCCGCCGCCAAATCAACTTGCGAAGTCTTGGAAACTACCAACTGATTATGGGCCGCGTGCATCGCATGAATACACTGGACCATCTTGTAGCCCAGCCGAGCGAAACACCTTTCGCCGAGTGGCAATCGCAGTTGGACTTTGTATTGCGCTCGTTGCCGCCACGCGAACTTTCGCCGGCGCTGCTTCGAGTTGCGAACGCCTGCTCGGTTCCGTCACTTTGGCAGCGGCGCCAACTTGCCCTCGAGCGACTTGTGCAACTGCAGCCTGACAACGACACCGCTAGCTACGCCAGATTGAAGATATTGCAAATGGTCAGTAGCGACGAACTGCTTGCATGGCGTCAGAAAGCAGCGAGCGATTCGAGCACCAGTCAATCGGTTGGCAGTTTGCGTAACGACCCGAGCAATTCGTTCAGTCGAAGCGCCTCAGCCTTGTCCCCTTTTGATACAGCCCCCACCATGACAGTGGCTGCCAGCGCAACTCAAGAGGATACTGCGACAGCGCGCAGCAACTCCGTTGTAACGGGCGCCTCGTTGGGATCTACTTCTCAAGTCGGAGTGGCTTCTTTCATCACACCATCCAACGGAGCATCTGCGGGCCTGGAAAAGGCCGCGAATACGAACGCTCAGCAGATTGACATGTTTTTCAAAGCTCTTGATAGTTGCTACAAGTCCGATTTGTATCTTGCAAACTTGCCACAGCTAGAGTTAATGCGAGAGTCGATGTCACGAGAACGACTTGGCATAGTGCATGGTGCAAACGCAACCAACGCCTTGCTGGAATCGATCGCTAGCCTGACCGCAGTAGCTGGTTGGCCGCAAGTTGCCAAGCAAGAGTTGCTTCTCGCCAAGGATCGCCCGGAACAACTCCGCTGGGTCGGGTTTGCTGTGGCCACACCCAATCGACCACTTTTGGATGGCGTTCTCGATGAACCGATGTGGGCCGCTTGCCCCCCCATTAAGCTTACCAGTGCTAGTTCAAACGCGGTCGAAGAACTGGCGCCTACCACAGTTCGTTGGTCATTCGATGAGCAATACCTTTACATTGCAATCGACAGCCCGCGCGAAGATCGAACGAATTTGAATCGAGCACCAAAACTGCGCAAATACGACAGTGATTTGCAGGCGGCTGAACATGTTCATTTGCTTTTGGATACCGATCGCGATTATGCTTCCGCCGTCGAATTGGGAGTATCTTCAGAGGGCGAGACGTTCGACCGATGCGGTGGAATCTCCCAATACAATCCGCAGTACGCAGTTGCGGTTCCTGAATCACCGCGACCAGACCGTTGGATTGCAGAGATTGCGATATCTATTTCCGACTTGACCACCAAGGACGATTTAAGTGGACAAGCCTGGGCAATCTCCGCGCATCGTCGATCTCTGCGAGGAGAATCGCAGAGCTGGTCGTCGATGCGAAGCGAACAACCATCGCTACAATCAGCTGGATTGTTGCTATTTGTTCAGCCACCCGAGAAATAGTCTTGCAAATAGGCTGGCGAACTCGCAAGCACACTTAATGGACAGCTTCGTCGCCAGTCGTTAAGCTACTAACGGTCATGCCGCCATATCTTTCGTCGCGACCTTTGTGACATTTTTCACACCTGGACTTGCCTTGCCACTTTCGTTTAGGCCGACTCATGGCTTCTCATGATTCACGCAGGGTCTCTGACCCGCCTCCCGCACGTCCAATGCAACAGCCAGATTCCAATCAGTGGTTGGCTGTGCGCGTAGCTGGAATCTACTTGATCGCAGGCTTGCTTTGGATCGCGATTTCCGACTTAAGTTTGGCTGAGTCCGGCGGACTGACTGCTACTGGCTTTCTTGTATCAGCCGGGAAAGGGGCTCTCTTTGTCTTGCTATCTGCAGTACTTGTTTTTTGGTTGTGTCGTCGCGAGTACCGCAATACCTTTCGATCGATGGCTCTGCTTCGCGCCGTTGTCGAAGGGGCCTCAGATGCTATTTTTGTAAAGGACCGTGACGGCAGGTACTTGCTTGTCAATTCGGCGGCGGCGCAATTCATAGGCAGACAAGTTTCCGAAGTCCTAGGACGCGATGATCGCGAGCTCTTCGAAGAGGCCGAGGCTGAGCGTTTGATGCAAAACGATCGCGAAATTATGCGTGGAGCCAAAATAGTTACGCTCGAAGAGAAGCTGACTTCAAGCGGCATGACGCGTACATTCCAAACTATCAAGGCTCCGTACTTTGACGCCAGCGGCCGGCTCGCAGGGCTCATCGGTATAAGCCGCAACGTGTCTGATGGCGCTAAAGTCGAAGCGGCTTTACGAGAAACGGATGCAAGGCTAAGAGAGGCGCAGCGGATCGCTCGCTTGGGAAGTTGGAGTTGGGAGCCATCATCCGATAGTGTTTGGTGGTCCGATGCCGAGTTCGAACTCTTTGGCGTAGATCCCGCTGTGGTGCGCCCCAGCTTTGAGGCATTTCTTGCCCTTCTTCATCCTGACGACCGCAAAATCGCAGTTGCCCGAGTGGATGCGATGCTGGCGGGAGCCGATGAGTTTGCCAATGACTTTCAAGTGGTTCAAGCTGATGGCACTTACATTTGGATTCACAGTCAAGCGCGGGCAACTCGCGACGCTTCGGGCAGAATAGTTCGAGTGGAAGGAACCGATCAAGACATTACGGCACAG
>CAYWNG010000837.1:0-2727 GCA_964458685.1 uncultured Pirellulaceae bacterium | reverse complement strand
CAGTTGCTAAACAAGTCGACCCAACAAGTCTAATCGAATCGAACTCCCGAAGGGCAATCGCAATGGTGAGCAACCGGAAATCGTCACTGAAAGCAGTGGCTCTTGGACTACTAGGGCTCGCGCTGGCCTGCACGATAGCATTACCAGCACCAGCTCAGACCAAGGGCAAAGCATTCGACGCGCTGAGCCTGCCGACCACCAATTTCGCGTTGCCAGGGATGCCGGATGAGAAAGTTACATTCTCCGCGCAATACGAACTAGAAAATGGTTCGAAGAACGGTCGCTTGTCCATCACCGCGAAAATCGCTGAAGGTTGGCACATTTTTTCCGTCACCCAACCAGAGGGTGGCCCCAAACCGAGCAAGTTCAAGCTGAAGAGTGATTTTCTGAAAACAACCGGCCCTTTCGCAGCCGACCATGCGCCAGAAATTGGTAGCGCCGAAGATATTTGGCCTGGATTGCCTCTCGAAGAGTATCACGAGAAAGTCGTTTGGACAGTGCCATTCGAACTGACCAAGGACATTGATCCAGACAAGACTGAGATTGAGATAGCCTTCGATGGGCAAGCTTGCATGGAGTCTTGTGTCGAAGTCAAGGAAACGTTTGCAGCCAAGTTCGTTGGCAAGTACGGTTCAGCCGAAAAAGTCACTTCGATCAAGCCCAAGAATACCCACGCAACTTGGTCGGCAACTTTGACTCCGAGCAAATTGAAGCCTGGTCAAAGCGGCACGATCGTCATCAAGGCGATACCTGATCCCAACTATCACGTTTACACCTTCATCAACGATCCCAAGTCGACTGATTATCGAACGTTGATCGTCCCCACTGTCCAGGGCGTGGGGATTGGCGTCCCTGAAACTTCGGCCGCAACGAAGAAAACCGATGTCGGCTTGGATGCTCCAGTTGAGTTTCACACCGGTGAAGTCGAGTGGACATTGCCTATTAGAATTCCTGCGAAAGCGGAGCTTGGTAACTATCCGGTCGAAGTACTAGTGGGTTTCCTAACCTGTGACGACAATAGTTGCGACGCGCCGAGCGGATTATCTTTGAATACGACCGTGGAGGTCGCTGCCGACGCTTCAACGGATTCGGTCGCTATGCTTACGGCTCCAAAACCGTTCCGTGAAGTTGCGGAAAAATGGGAGACGGTCAGCTTTGCTGTCCGGGAGTCTGGTACGGCTGCGCCGACCCTCTCGCTAACTCCATGGCATTTGTTCGCGGCTTTGCTGGGTGGATTCATCTTGAACTTCATGCCCTGCGTGTTGCCCGTGGTTGGCTTGAAACTACTCAGCTTTGTCGATCAAGCGGGCAGTAGTCGCACTCGAATTATCACTCTCAACTTGGCTTTCGTGGCGGGTATTGTGTCTGTCATGTTGGTGCTGGCTGGAGGGACCATTGGAGCCAAGATTTTCTACGGTCAAGCGTTTGGTTGGGGGCAACAATTCGAGCGACTCGACTTTCAAGTTGGGCTCACCATGTTGGTCTTTGCGATGGCGCTCAGCTTTCTTGGCGTATGGGAGATTCCCATTCCGGGTTTCGCCACGTCCAGCAAATCTGGCGAGTTGATGGAAAAGGAAGGGCACATCGGGGCATTCTTGAAAGGGATATTAACCACTGTCTTGGCAACGCCTTGCTCTGGACCATTTCTGGGTGCCCTGTTTGGTCTAACTCTAAGTCTAACTCCGCTAAGCATCGTCATACTTTACGTCACACTCGGTTTGGGACTTGGGATGCCCTACTTGGCGCTGTGCGTTTATCCAGGTTTTGTCAAATTCCTGCCCAAGCCCGGTGTATGGATGGAGACTTTGAAAGAAGTCCTTGCGTTCCCTTTGTTGTTGACTGTCGTTTATCTTGTTCAAATCGTGGATCCTGAATACCGCATTGCCACACTGATCTTGTTGATCGGAGTCTGGTTTGCCTGTTGGATGATCGGTCGAGTTCCGCCGTACTCCGACGTTCCGAAGATTCGCAAAGCGTGGGGCATTGGTCTTGGGACTGCAGCGTTGTCTGGGTTGGTTGGTTTCATGTACTTTGGACCGATCACGCATCACTTGCCATGGGAACCGTACAACGAAGCCCAGCTTGCGGAGTACCGACGCGAAGGCAAAACAGTCATGATCGAGTTCACCGCGCGTTGGTGTGCGACGTGCCAAACGAACATGCGCTTTGCCATCGATCGCTTGCCGGTTGCCGAAGTTTGCAAGGAGAACAACGTCATAACGATGCTCGCCGACAAATCAAAAAGCTCGCCCGCGATCGACAAGAAGCTTGAGGAACTCGGCAGCACATCGATTCCACTCCTGGCCATCTATCCGCCCGATGCGGAGCCGATTGTGCTGCGCGATACGATCACTCAATCGCAACTGATCGCGGCGCTGAAGCAGGCTGGCCCAAGCAAGCAGTTGGCTTGGCAAGCTTATGAAGAGGCAAAACTGGTCGACGCTCGTAAAGAGGGTAAAACAGTGATGGTCCAGTTTTCTGCTAATTGGGATAAATCAAGCCAAGCTCCTATGGATGTTTTTGCAGCAGGCAAAGTGATCCGACTCTGTAGGGAAAACGATGTTGTTACGATGCTAGTTGACAAGACCAAGGACTCTCCAGCGATTGACAAATTGCTCAGTGAACTTGGTAGCACAACGGTTCCACTGCTCGCCATCTTTCCGCCCAATGGCTCGCCAATTGTGCTGCGTGATACCGTCAAAGAAGCTCAGCTCGTCGATGCTTTGG
>CAYWNG010000836.1:0-2730 GCA_964458685.1 uncultured Pirellulaceae bacterium | reverse complement strand
TTGCGTCGATTGCGCAGCATCGTACATCCAGCTCGTAGCATTCTTGTGTGACCGCCGCGATTGGACCGATAGTCGCGGTCTCGAATAGGGTGATGAGACTTATTGAGTTCGTCACAAACGGCATTCAGCAGTGCATGTTCTGGGCCAAGTTGATTGAGGTTCTCGACCGCTTGATCAGCGCTAATTCCCAACAGCTCAGTGGCTCGAGGATTCAGGCTTATAAGCCGTCGGTTCATATCGATGGTAATGACTCCCGCGTCCATGCTAGCCAGAATATCTGCGGAAAGGCTCTTAACGTCGCGCAGGTTTCGTTCGCTGCTAAAGTAGCCACGAATCACAAACAGCAGGGCGACAGCGGTTGCGGCAAGGTTTAGGACTAACAACAGCGAAAGACTCTTTTGCAGCCCCAATTCGCTGGAAAGTTCATTCGCAACCTGAAGATCAGAACCTTGCAGTTTATCGATCAGCGTTGTGACAATTGCCTGTTCATGTCGAACATTGATCAAGACCCAAGCAGTTACGATCAATGCCAGTAGGCTAAGTAACGCTAAGACAAAAGCGAGTGGCTTGAACGCAGGACTATCATTGGTTTCGAGCATTGAGGACTTTACCTTGGAGGGCTATGGCCGGAGTCGTATTCGTGAATTCTGTCTGCAAAGTTTCGCGCTTGTGCAATTGGTTGCTTCCTAGATCGCCCCGAGCAACCTAGCAATTGTCGAAATTCACTCGATAACACAAGACTATTGTGACTTTGCAAGTGTGGCACGGCTATTGCAATGGTTGAGAAAACGAGAAACTTCTCTCAACAGCATCAATAACTGTCTTTTACGAAAGAATCGTACCATGCTTAAGTCATCAATTTGGTTGTCGATCATGACTGCGTTTCTTGGCGCTGACTCGTCGAACTTGAATTCTCAGAATGGGAGTTCAGTTCAAAGTCCAGTTGCCCAGTCGTCGCAGATTTCAGACGAAGAGCTTACCGAATCTCAAAGAATCAACGAAGAGGCTCGACGTACCGTGGGACGAGAATTGTTAGACCTTTGAGTTTGCAGGTTGTTTTGCCCCGTGCCGTCGTTGTCGTCCGTGTCGTCCGTGTCGTCCGTGCTCGTGCTCGTGCTCGTGCTCAGTCAAAGCCGGTGCTCGTACTCAGACGGTGCTCGTACTCGAATCAGGACTTTCGAGCACGAGCACCATTTCATTGAGCCCGAGCAGGAGCCCGACCAGGATTTCTTGGCGCGGACTTAAAAATCGCAGCTTCAAAAATCGCAGCTTCAAAACTCATTTTGGCCGCTGGCTAATGCAAGCCGTAGCGGCCCATTTTGTAGTGCAAGGTTCGAACGCTGATTCCAAGAGCCTTGGCCGTGTTCTCGCGATGGAGATTGCAGGCCTCCAATGCGAGTTGGATCGTAGCTTTTTCACATTCATCCATGGCCTCGGCGAGTGAGTTCGGCATTCGAACGTTATCGCGACTCATTTTTCGAAGCTCGGCGGGCAGGTCACTCGCTTGAATCACATCACCAGAGCACGTTACGACTAAACGTTCCACCACGTTGCGGAGTTGACGCACATTTCCAGGCCAAGCTGCCGCAGCCAAAATCTGAATGGCCTCCGGTGAGACGCGTTTCTTGGGACGTTTATGTCGATTGCAAAAAAATTCTAAGAAGTGTTCGACTAGTAATGGAATGTCTTCGCGTCGACTTCGTAGTGGCGGCAATTCGATGGGAATCACGTTCAAGCGATAGTAGAGGTCTTCGCGAAACGAACCTTCTTCGATCAACTCCAGTACCGAACGATTGGTAGCTGAGATGATTCTTGCGTCCGAGAGCAATCGCTCTTCACCACCAACACGAGTGTACTCGTCGGTTTCTAAAACACGCAGCAGATCCACTTGGCTCTTCGCGGACATTTCGGTCACTTCGTCTAGAAACAAAGTGCCACCTACTGCTTGTTCGAAACATCCAGGCTTTTGCCTTGTCGCACCGCTGAACGAGCCTTTTTCGTGCCCAAAGAGTTCGCTTTCGAGCAAGGTCTCTGGTAAAGCTCCTAAGTTGACGGCGATAAATGGACCACCACTTCGATCGCTTAGATCGTGAAGCGCTCGCGCGATAAGCTCTTTTCCGGTTCCACTTTCGCCGTGAATCATTACAGTGGCTTCGGTTGCGGCTACCTGCCGAACTTGGCGGAAGATATCTTCCATTGCGGTTCCACCAGCGATGATGTTGGACATTTCGCCGGAGTCCGCCAATCGCGTCCGTAAGGTCAGGTTCTCTTGTTGTAGCTCGTAGTGTTGACGAGCCTTTCGAACCTGTTGGCGGACGAGGTGAAGATCCACTGGCTTCAGGATGAAGTCGAACGCTCCGGCTCGCATCGCATCCACGGCAGTTTCCACAGTTCCATGAGCTGTGATGACGATGACTGCGGTATGAGGTCGCAACTGAATGATCTTTTTGAGCAGTTCCAAGCCAGTCATGTTGCAGTTCAGCCGTACGTCAACCACAACTAGAGGATGTTTTCCAGCTTCGAACTTCAACAAAGCTTCGTCCGCATCCGCAGCGGTGTCGATTGTATCGGCTTCTGCGGCAAGTCCCTTGGCGAGGCCCGAACGAATATTGGGCTCGTCGTCAACAATCAGTACGCCAAATTTCTCAGAGAGTTCCATTGAAAAACCAAGGCCTTAACGTGCTAAAAATACTACCAGTTGCAATTGCCGATTCCTTAAGGCAAATTGTG
>CAYWNG010000835.1:0-2732 GCA_964458685.1 uncultured Pirellulaceae bacterium | reverse complement strand
GACGGCAGAAAACCGTAGGGAATTCCGGCAATTTGGGCTTGGTAGGGGTTGGTAGGGCGTGTGCCGAGGTCCGATGCCATCACGCCTATACGAGGATATCTCTTGGGCGAAGTTTTGCAGCCTGAATTCCAAGAGTCCGACCTCGAAACACGCCATTGGATTCAGAGGAGTTCGCGCTTGTTTCCCTGGTCCAAGTATTCTCGCACTTCTTGGCGTGTTGCGCGTGCAGACGCTAAATGCGCAATAGTCTAACGCATGGCAGACTCCACCTCGGGGCAAAGACGTCCGGTACAAGCACGCTTGACACGCCCTACGGCAGATGTAGGGCGTGTGCCGAGGTCCGATGCCAATTTGCTTGGTCAGTAAACGACTTTCTGCCGAAGCAAAGCGGCAAGCTCCACGGTTGTCCGACCTCGAAACACGCCATTGAAGTTAAAGGGCGCGTGGCCTTGAATTGCGGTCGCCGTCTTCGTTGAGTCTAGCCAAAACCAATTCCCATTCATTGAGGACGTTCAGCTTAGAAGCCCATCGTCGGATGTAGACCACATCTATTTCGTTGCCTGATATTCTCATCATTCCGCCGATATCGCGAACGTGCTTTTGACTCGCCCCTTCACTCAACTGAAAGTAGATCAGTTTATGGAGGATCACATCTTCAGGAGCCGCGTAAAGTGCAGAAGACTCTTGGTCACAGACAATCCGACGCACTCTCGATTGTTGGAATGTCCACACCGCACAATCGCTGAGCAATCTTGCGATCTACTTCACTTTCGGACAAGTTCGGTTCTTTGCTAATGATCGCAGACCGTACTAGACTACGGGCACTAGTCCACAATCGATCTGCGATAAGCAACCGTTGGTAGGGTGTTTTCTGCCGAAGCACAGCAGCCATTACGTCATCAACGACTTCCATGTAGAAGCGTTGCCCAGCGACGTAACTACTGGAGATCTCAGCAACCTCCCCTTCTCTTGCTTCTTTATCCATGATTCCTCCTGATAGATCATCAATCCCTATCATAGATTAACCCCAAGCGCCACAACGCATATCACTTTCCCTCAATAGCAAGGAGTTCAAGGACGGCGCGTTGGACTGAGGCGCTCTGATCGGCGGAGAGCTCTCCCAACATCGGTTGGATGGGACCGGTGACTGCGATGTTGGCTGCGCTGACGGCTGAGTGTAGTACGCGAATGGGCTGGATACCATTGCGCAGGTCTTCCAGCGGACGGAATTGACCGCGAATCGTCTCAGCGGTGGCAAAATCACCCGCTTGGATTGCTCGAAGCATGCGCATGGAGAGCTTCGGAGCGACGCAAACACATCCACTAGTAAAGCTGTTCACGCCAAAGTCTCGTAAATGGATGATCGCGGGCTGCTCGCCAATTCCGCTGACGATCCATTTGCCGGGAACAACCTCCAAGATCTCGCGAAGGTAGGGATCGTTTGCGGGATCGTCCAGCACGACGGCGTACTTGATCCAACTGATGAGACCATCCTTGTACATGGACTCGACGATCTTTGGGGCCAGCCAGCGGTCGTGCTTAAGGTACAAGACGATCGGGTTGCCGTACGCTTCGGCGAAAGCTCGGATGCCGCGGGCTATGCCTTGCTGGTCGGCGATTTCACGTTGCGGCAGCACCATGACGGTGGGAAAGTCGAACTCTTTCAGGATCGGCGCTTGATCCATCATCGTTCCATAAGCTGGTCCGACTGAAGGGACAACCAGCGTCGAGGGGCCTGCCGAGTCGCGAAGATTGCTGAGAAGTCGAGCGTATTCGCTTAGTCGGATGTGGTAGAGGACTGCGTTGCCACCGTAGAGCAGAGTCGAAATGCCACCCTGCTCCAGATATCGAATCAACCGAGCATTCTCTGCTTCGCAGATTTGACCATCCTGCGATCGCGCCAGTGGAGGAACTGCGATGACACTTGCGGCAAGACGTTCTGGAGTAATTGGTTGGATGTCCATGACAGGTAAGCTATATTTTCGAGTTGCAAAATTGGGTTTGATGGTGACCACGGGATGACAATTGTGGTAAATTTCCTGACTGCGAGCGAGGGGTGCGCCTCTAGAACTCGCCGACTCTAGTCCTTTTTTTCTTGTCTTTGGATAGGGAAGCTGGCATTGAACCCCATACGCATTGGAACCCGAGGCAGTAAGCTGGCGCTGTGGCAAGCTGAGTGGGTCGCTGGACAGTTGCAACAACGTGGCGTGGATACTGAGCTAATCATCATTTCTACGCAAGGCGATGTCACCACCGGGCCGCTCAGTCAAGGCGGCGGACAAGGACTGTTCACCAAGGAGATACAGCGTGAGTTGCTGGATGGACGAGTTGATTTAGCCGTCCATTCGCTGAAAGATCTGCCGACGCAGCCGATCGAACACTTGATGTTGGCAGCGGTCCCCTGTCGCGAAAATACGGCCGATTGCTTGATCTCCAAACGCGGGCAGAAGTTCACGGAACTCCCAAGCGGAGCGCGTATCGGCACCGGTAGTTCACGCCGAGCGGCTCAGTTGCGAGCCTGGAGATCCGACATTGAGATCCAGGATATCCGAGGCAACGTCGACTCTCGATTGCGAAAGCTTGAGGAAGGTCTTTACGACGCGATTGTTCTCGCTGCGGCTGGGCTAACAAGACTGAAACTGCTCAATCACGTTACAGAAGAGCTGGATCAACAACGTGTCTTACCGGCAGTGGGGCAGGGCGCGCTGGGACTCGAGTGTCGATCGGGCGAT
>CAYWNG010000834.1:0-2734 GCA_964458685.1 uncultured Pirellulaceae bacterium | reverse complement strand
GACCACCCAAAGGCAACGAACAACCGGAGAAAACATCCGGCGCATAGAAGTGAAACGGTACAGCGGTGACTCGAAACGCCAAGCCTGCTAGGACCAGTGCAAAAGCGATGTAAGCAGCGATCGAAGGATTTGTCGAGATGTTCGCGGCGATTTCAGAAAGCTTGGTCGATCCAGCGATGCCGAACAAGAACGAACAACCCATGAGGAAGATCGCCGAAGAAAACGCGCTGAGCGCGAAATACTTGAGCGTCGACTCCATCCCAGAATCATCGCGACGGCTGATGGCCAACAACAGAATGGTTGGGATACTGACCATCTCCAAGCCGAGGTACAGAGTAGTTAGATCAGTTGCAGCCGAAACAAGGCACAAACCTGAAACCAGGAACAACAGACAAGCGTGAAATTCTGCGCCAAAACCGGACGGCGATCGATTAATGGTGATTGCGGCTACCAAACATCCGGCCAACATGGCTAAGTGCGTGCCGCTTCGGCTGAGCACGTCAGATCGGAAGAGTGTCGATTCGTTATCGACGAGTGTACTACCGCTAAACGACCAGCTTCCCCAGACAACGATAAGTGCTGCGAGTCCCGCCCAAGCCCAGCCGTTACTGGAGCGCGGCTGATCGTCAGACTGTTGAGGCTGAAACATCCAGGCGACCAAAATCGCGCAAGCGCTGATGATCAGACCCAAGGCCGGAGCGACGGGAAGTAGACTGTTGAGAATTTCTCGGGTAAGCATACCAGTAGACTTGTTGGGGTGTGCGATTAACGATTTGCGATAAGCGTCGCGTCCGAAGAATCGTCTTCTAGAACGCTGACTGGATTGGGAGTTCCTTCAGGAACATTTGTCGGAGCATTTTCTGGCGTAGCCGATGCGGTTGGTGCTTGGACAGGATTGTAAATCGCAGCGATTCTACCGATGTCCTTTTGCACAAAGTTCACGGCTAACTGTGGAAAACATCCGATGAGCACACACAGAATCGCTAGAACGGACAATGTGGCAATTTGAGGCGTGTCGAGGTCGGTAGCTTGGTAGGGCTTCTTGTACTTCTTCTCCGGAGCATCAGCTCCAAACATCACTTTTCTAGCTAGACGGAGTGCGTACCAAGCTCCAAGAATCACCCCCGAGACACCGGCTAGAGCCAAGACTGGATTGCGATTCATCATTCCACTAAGAGTCAACAGTTCGCCGACAAAGTTGTTCAGTCCTGGCATGCCTGCACCCGCGAAGGTGAAGAACATGAACAGAACGCCAAGCAGCGGAAAGTAACTTGCCAGGCCGTTCTCGATCGACTTCACTTCCGACGTACCCACACGCGCTACGATGACTCCCACCAAGAGGAACATCGCCGCTGTCGTGATGCCGTGGTTGAACATCTGTAAGGCAGCTCCGGTCAAGCCTTCGTTGCTGAGCGAGAACATACCCAAGCTGATGAAACCAGCATGGCTCAAACTGCTGTAAGCCAAAATTAGACGAAGGTCGGTCTGTGCTAGAGCTGCCACGGCACCGTAGATGATGGCGATGGCTCCTAGCGTACCGAGAACTGTCGGTGCGTAAGCTTCAACAGCAGCCGGCACAAGCGGCAACATCAGTCGGAAGAAACCGAAGAAGCCCAACTTCAAAACTACCGCGGCAAGCAAAGCCGTCGTGGTTGGTACGGACGCTCGATAGGTCGAAGGCATCCAAGTGTGGAACGGAAGGATGGCAACTTTGATGCCTAGCCCCAACGCCAGCAAGCCGAAGATCCAAGCCTGAGACTGCACGGCACTCTCGCCAGTCGCCTTGCTGGCTCGCAAAGAAAGCTGCTCGAACAATACCGTTTGCGTTCCATCCGCAGAGTACAGATTCACCAAGCCTACCAAGGCGAGAACCATGGGAATGCTGCCTGCCAATGTGTACAGCACGAATCGCTTGCCCACTGCGGCTCGGTCGTCATCGCCCCATCCGGAGATCAGTGCGAGAAGTGGAAGAAGAGCTAGTTCAAATCCTAAGTAGAAGATAACTAGGTCCATCGAAACAAACACGACCAGCAATCCAGCTTGACTGAGCAGGACCCAACCCGCGTAGGATGAAAATCGACTTGTAACTGAAGATTGAGCGAAGGCAATCACACCAAACGAGACGAGCGCTGTGAGGAAGACCATTCCAGCAGCCAAGCCATCGGCTCCAAGTGCCATTTGCAATGTCAGATCGTTCGGAAAACGGACTGACAGCCACTTCGGTGCAAAGGTCATCAAAGGATCGATCGTGGCAACCGCGCCATCTGCGGCCACGGCTACTGGGCCTGCAACTTGATCTCGGACGTACACGCTGCCAATCAGAAGTAAGCTGAGTATGACATTCACACCAGCCACTACCATTGCGGCTCGCTTGGACGAAGCTGCTTGCTTGTCAGCGACTAAAAGGATCACGCCCCCGATCAGAGGAACAATGATCAACATCGGTAAGATACCGCTCATATCAACTCAACTGACTAGAGAAATGCCAATGCCACTAACAAAACGATTCCCACGGCCATCGTGAGAGCGTAACTGGATACGATGCCGGACTGCATTCGTCGCAACTGGAAACCAGTCACAGTCGGAACGTTTGCCACGCCTCGGATCAAGCTATCCACAAACTTATCGATCGCACCCACTAGGTTCGCAAGCGACTGAGTCGGTGCGACCAGCAGATAGTAGAACAACTCATCAAGATACAAACGGTTGGCCAGTGCTTTGACGAATGCAGGAG